>CAKARM010000123.1:0-6478 GCA_916720585.1 uncultured Neisseria sp. | reverse complement strand
TCTCTTTGAGCTAAGGCGAGGCAACGTCGTACTGGTTTAAAGTTAATCCACTATACAAACTCAAAAATTCCCCGCCTCCAGATTTAGCGCTTCATAACAGCAGCCTCACAGCCACTCACTCATACACAATACCGGCAACCAATTCTTCTTCATTCAAATTGCCGTACTGCTGCTCCCAATCATGCGAAGCCTCAACCGTATCACACTCGCGCGCAAATACTTGCTGCTGCCCGTTCATATTTTCCAAAACCAAATTATTCAACTGCTCGCACTCTTGTGCCGAAACGCTGATATCAGATTGATGCGCTTGCGAATAGCTGAAAGGAAACGCCAAAAAACCCAATACAAAAGCAGTCAGAACCAACCAAGCATTTTTACGATAACGAGTCATTTTCACAGCCTCCAACAAAATCTAAAACACATTCAAATAAAACATAATTCAGTATAAAAAATCAGATTAATCAGAATAAAGCATCAAAACTGAGATACAAATTAAAAATAAAAGTATTTTTGAACCGAAATTATTCGATTAATCTAACAATAAGCACATAATACTCAGAAAAAACAAAAACAGCAATACTTTTTCTTAGCATAACTAATATTTTTCTTACAATTTGACAAAAACTAAGGTAAAATACACATTAATCATTCAAAGTGTATTAAAAATCACACTTAAACCAAAGGAACAACATGGATACCTTTAAAGACAGACTGGCTTTTCTATGGAAAGATGAAGCACGACAAGCCAAAATCGCGGCCGATATCGATATGACCATTGCCGGCTTCAGCCGCATCTGGAACGAGGGCGGATTACCCAAATCCGAAACCCTGAAAAAAATCAAACAGCTCAAAGGATGCAGCATAGACTGGCTTCTGACGGGAGAAGGAGAGCCGTTTCCCAATACCGAGCCACCCAAAGCCACCGCTTACGACACTTTGGGCAATCCGGTCGATATTGACGAATTTATCTTCGTTCCGCGCTACGACATCCATGCCGCCGCAGGACACGGACAGCTTGTCGGCGATGAAAAACCCATGTTTACCATGGCATTCCGCCGTTACTGGATTGAAAACTACGTTACCCGCGACACCAAAAACCTGTCGGTCATTTCCGTCAAAGGCGACTCTATGGAAGGCGTCCTGAACGACGGGGATACCATCCTCATCAACCGCAGCGAAACCACCCCGCGCGATGGGTTATATGTTCTGCGTATCAATGAAAATCTTTTGGTGAAACGGCTGCAAGTCATACCCGGCGGCATCGTCAACGTCATCTCCGCCAACGAAGCCTATCCGGCCTTTGAAATCGATTTAAACAAAATGACCGAAGATGTTGCCATCATCGGCCGCGTGGAATGGTTTGGACGGATTATCTGATCTGCGTTGTATTCAGACGACCTGAATTCATGTTTTCCTCTTTTTTAACAGGACGGACGGTGTAAAGGCTGTCCGCCTGCCTATTGAAATTTTTTGAGATTGCAGCCATGTAAGCGGTTGACAGATATTGCCGCCCGACCCGCAACACCCTCTTCTTGCTTCAAGAATCCGTTTGCGCGACAATACTGGCAATATTTATATAAAAGGAATCACATCATGTCAGACGAAAGCCCTATCATTTTTACAGAAAGCTGCTGCACCAAAGTAGCTGATTTAATTGCCGAAGAAAACAATCCCGACTTGAAACTGCGCGTATTCGTCAACGGTGGCGGCTGCTCAGGCTTCCAATACGGATTTACCTTTGACGAAATCAAAAACGATGACGATTTTGAAATCCAAAAAAACGGGCTGACTTTCTTGGTCGATCCGATGAGCTATCAATATTTGGTCGGCGCGGAAATCGACTACACCGAAAGCCTGCAAGGTTCCCAATTCGTTATCCGCAATCCGAATGCGGAGACCACTTGCGGTTGCGGTTCTTCATTTTCCGTCTAATACGCCGTTTTCTAAAAAAGGCCGTCTGTTCACTCAGGCGGCCTTTTAGATTGATATGCTTTCAAAGCAATAACATCTATCTTATAATTCATAGTTCCATTTGGTAATATTCATTAATATACTATAATCGGTCAGAATCGGGCATTTATACTATTTCAGCCGAATAAAATACCCTTTATCCTTCGGTTAAGACAAATAGACGAATAATAATCTATACTTTATAACAAAACCGACACTAAATACCTGCCTTCAAATAACAAAGCAGGATTTTATATCTCATGGGATCACAATGAAGAAACAAGATAAACTTTACGACGTTTATGTTTCTTATCCGCCGGATGTCGATCGCGAGCGCATCAACGCCTGCTTGTACGATAATCTGCCGGAAAAAGAAGCCGAAGATTTGGTTCAAGCGCTTGCCGAACGTCCGCAAGCCATTATTGCCGAGAACTGTACCCAAGACGAACGTGAAAATGCCCAACAATATTTCAATTATTTGGGATTGGATGTCATCGTCCGCCAATCGATGGAATTGGAGCTGGATCTCAGCGGCGAAGAACAGGAAGAAGCGGCTCCTGAAATCCGCCAGTGTCCCGTATGTTTGACCCTGATTGAGGATCACGAGGCGGCGGAATGTCCCGTCTGCCATTTCCACCTTGCCAGCGCAACCGAGCAAATCATCCAGCGCAAGCGCATCGAATGGCAGGAACGGGTGGCGTTTGAGCATAAAAAACAAGCGGAAATCGCCCATAAGCTGCAAATCGAAAAAGAGCGTGAAGAAAAACTCCTGCGCAAACAAATCCGTTCGGAACTGGAAAGCAAACTCCGCCAAGAATTGGGTGAAGATCCCCAATTGGCTGCTTTGCAATCCAAAAAGAACACTTACATCCTGATCAGCGTATTGGGTATTCTTGCTATGTTCGGCTTGGTGGCTGCCGGATACCTTGCCGCCAAGTTCCTGTAAAACGGAAATAACGCGATAAAGTCGATTAAGTTTAAATTAGGACAAGGCGGCGAAACCGCAGACAGTACAAATCGTACGAAACCGATTTTTTAAGGTGCTTCAACACTTTAGAAAATGCCTCTCCGCGAGCTGAAGTGAGGGCAACACCCTACCAGTTTAAACTTGATGCACCCTCAATCTGCCTAGCTGTTCAAATAAGATGGATATAACAAAAGGTCGTCTGAAAACTTTTCAGACGACCTTTTCCACATCCGTATCTCAAACGTGATGGATAACCAGCTTCTTGCCCTGATAGTCCAATACGTCCACATCCATATCAAACAAATCTTTAATATTTTCAGCGGTAAAGATGTCGTTCGGCGCACCGGTCATGGCGACTTGTCCGTTTTTCATGGCGACGACGTGGTCGGCGTAGGCGGCGGCTTGGTTGATGTCGTGCAGGACGACGACGGTGGTGCGTTTGTGTTCGCGTGTCAGCCGTTGGAGCAGCTGCATGAGGGCGCGGGCGTGGTACATATCGAGGTTGTTGAGCGGTTCGTCCAAGAGGACGTAATCGGTGCTTTGGCAGAAGACCATGGCAATCATGGCGCGTTGGCGTTGTCCGCCGGAGAGTTCGGTCAGGTAGCGGTTGGCAAAGCTGTCCAGTTTGAACTCGGAAAGTGCGTTTTCGACGATGGCGAGGTCTTCGGGGGTCGGTCTGCCTTGGTGGTAGGGATAACGCCCGAACATGAGCAGATCGCGCACGGTAATGCGGCTCATGACGCTGTTTTCTTGGGTCAGGATGGAGAGCGTTTTTGCTAGCTCGGCGGTAGGCGTGGTCGAAACATCTTTGCCGGCGTAGCTGATGCTACCCTGCTCCAGCGGGCGGAGACGCGCCATGAAGGAGAGGAGCGTGGATTTGCCGGCGCCGTTGGGACCGATGAGCGCGGTAATGCCGCCTTCAGGGATGTCGAGGCTGACGTTGTCGAGGATGGGGCTGCCGCCGATGTGGAAGCTGACGTTGCGGATGGTAATCATGATGGGTTTGATGTGTGAATTTGTTTTCAGACGACCTCCGAACATGGGAGGTCGTCTGAAAAGGACGGGCTTCAGATTTCGCGAACGACGACGAATTGGGGATCGTCTGCTAAATCAATCAAAAAGGCTTTGACACGCGCCTGCCAGAGTTCGCCGAAGCGTTTGAGTTCTTCTGCGGTGGCGGTGCCGCTGACGGCTTTGGGCATGATGTCGCGCATTTCGGGGGCGAAGGGCTGCATGGCGGCGTTGAGGCTGACGGCGACGGTTTTGCCGTTGTCTTTGCGGCGCAGGGTCAGCGTGCCTTCAATGTCGGCATCGAAACTTAATAGATTTCGACGGGCGAAGCGTCCTTGCGGGCCGACGCCGCCGAAGCCGGTTTCGGGAGCGGCGCCGGTTAAGAGTTGGACGACGGATGCGGTAACGCCGACCGTGCCTTCGTCGCGCGCGCCCTGCATGGCGGCTTCGATTCCACCGCGCTGCGGCAGGTCGCTGCCGTAAAGTGCTTTCAAGCCTTTAAGCGTCATCAGGTACGCACCTGCGACGGTGGGACAGGAGTGTCCGCACAGGCGGACGGCATCGGCGTAGCGATACTGCATGATGCCTTCCTCTGCCGCGCCGAGAAATTCGGCGAGCGCGTCTTGGACGGTCAGCGTCGGGGCTTGCTCGAAAAATTCGGGGAAATGTTCTTGAGTCATACGGTATCCTTTTGCTTTAAAGAGGTCGTCTGAATCTGTTTTCAGACGACCTTTGTGCTTATTTCAACAGGGTGCGTTTATCGTTGATAAACATTTCGGCAATTTTACTTGAACCGAACGGGTTGAGGTGGTTGGTATCGAAATACACCGGCAACCCGTCTATGAGTTTGTCCGCGGGGATGTACTGCATAAAGTCCACCCACTGCACGCCGTGGTGCTGCTTCACGATTTTTTCGACTTCGTCTTCCGACTTGGCGGAATCGCGGACCTCTTCTTTTTTATCCTCTGAAACATAATGGATGTCGATGCCGAGATTTTGTCTCAGGTAATAACGCCGCAACGGCAGCTGTCCGTCCATAGGCGTATCGGCCAAAACGTACACTTTCTTGCCCGCCTTCACCAAATCATCCAGCATTGTGTTGAACCGTTCTAAAAATTCCGGTTTGGCGGTATGGAGGAACCAACGTTGCGAAATGATGATGACAGGATAGTCTTTGGTTTTTTGTTCGATAAAACTATTATACGGATTGCAGCGGTCGGCACGGCGGTCGCTGTCGGGCAGGACGAATCCGAACGCAGTGGCGCAGCTGTTGGACGTGATGACGTCTGCCGACCAGCCTTCTTTTTTACCGACAATGTCGAGAAACGGGCTTAAATGCGCGGCATGTGAGTCGCCGATGACCAAAACTTCAGGCTTTTTGTTTGCCGCACCGACGGCACAGTCGGTTTTGGTCAGCGTATCTGCACAAATTTTGCTTTCATCAGCCTTGTACAGAGTGGTTTCAAACGCGGCGGGTTTGGCGGTCATCAGGTAGGCTGTCGCGGGAATCAGCAGCGCGAAATAAGCCGCCATGCTCCATTTGAATTTCGCCGTCGTAAAATTCTTTACCTTCCGCGCCGGTGTTTCCACAAAATAATAAGACAACACTGACAACAGCAGCATGATGATGACAGCCAGTGCCGATGCGGCGAGCGGAAGCTGCGCGTCCATATAGATGTAACGCATCAGCGCCAACACCACCCAGTGCCACAAATACAGCGAATACGAAATCAACCCGATAAACACCACAGGCTTGAGACTCAATAATTTGGATGTATTGAAACCTTCCTGCATCTGCAATGATTTGCCCGAATAAATCAAACCGCCGACCGCCGTACAGCAAAGCAGCCGTTCGATGTTTCCCGCACCGGGCAGGACGCCGTAAGGCAGCACCAGCGTGACGGCGATGACTGCCATCATCAGCCATCCGAATAGCGGCGTACTGGCTTTGTCGTTTTGTTCGGCGGGCGGAATAAAGGCAAAAAGCGAACCGACCAGCAGTTCATAAGCGCGCACATGCGGCAGGAAATACGCTTCCATACCCAGCGTCGGCAACAGCGCGGAAAACAGGCTGATGACAATCAGCAAAAGGATAAACGACCGCACATTGCGCCGTTTGCTGATACGGAAAAACAAAATCAGCAACGCGGGGAAAATAAAGTAAAACTGCTCTTCCAACGACAGCGACCAAATATGCTGCAATGGCTTTTCTGTCGCATCCGCATCAAAATAACCGCCGCGGCGGGCAAAGAACAGGTTGGCGGCAAACAGCAAGGCGAAGACGGCGGATTTGACGTATTGGCGCAAATCGAAAGACAAAAAGAAAATGGCGGCAACGACCGTCGTGCAAAGCAATACACAGGCAAAGACAGGCAAGATGCGTTTGGCGCGGCGTTTGTAAAACTCAAGAAACGAAAAACTGCCGTCGCGAATCTCGCGGCTGATAATGGTCGTGATCAAATATCCCGACAACACGAAAAACATATCCACGCCCAAAAAACCACCCGGCAGCCATTGGGGATCGATATGAAATACGATGACGGATAAAAC
>CAKARM010000122.1:0-6583 GCA_916720585.1 uncultured Neisseria sp. | reverse complement strand
CGGCCTGCCCGAACAACCCGTCAAAACCCTCATCGAAAGCCACCACCTGCGGCTCGCTGCAAAAGAATTGGGCATAGACGCCATCGACGCGATCAGCGAAGCCGTTACCATTACCTTCGGTAAACACCACCAAATCGACCCGACAGAAATCATCCTACTGATTCAGACAGATAAAAAATACCGGCTGGCAGGGGCGGATAAGTTGAAGTTTACGGCTCAGATGGAGGATGTGGAGATGAGAATTAAGACGGTGAAAAGTGTGTTGAAGACTTTGAAAGAAAGAGTGCTGAAAGAATAGAGAGAAATAAAGAAAAAGTCGTCTGAAACTGTTTCAGATGACCCATATATTACAAACCTGTTATATACAAAATGACAGTTTTAGGGATCTAACCTACGATTATCGATGTAAAGTAAGTGAATGATTCAATAGCAAAATATATAACTAACAGAGAATATATCATAAGGCAACAGTACAACCTATAAGTTAATATGATGAATGCTTTGGACTATATCGACTCCCCTTTAGACTCAATATCGACTAATAATCCTTATGTAATAACTGAGGTAATCGAATTGACTGAGGAGAATCGAACAAAATTAATCCTTATAGATTATCTTCTAAATAATTTATTAAATTTAAATAATTACCCATATCTTTTAGGATATAACTTATATTTAAAAGCTAATCTATCAGAAGATAAAAATAGAATTTCCCTTTTAGAACAAGCAAAAATTCCCTTTAAAAAGGCTACTTCTGATTCTGAAAATGCTATGTTTGCCAAAGCCTACCTAGCACATATTTATTATGACTTAAAGGAATTTAATCATTGCCTTGATATGATAGAGCAAATTCCGGATAACTACTTTTCAAAACTATCCAGCCATCAAAATTGGCGAGACTTAAAAATCCAAGAGTTAAAAATATGTTGCCTAATCAAATTAAAAATATTTTCTGATTTTGAATTTATTCTACATAGTTATTTGCTAAAAATTTCACGTTCAAGTGAACATGATATACCCGTACCAATAGAACTTTCCAATATAATGAAAAATATCAAATAACCCAAAATTAATGTCTTACATTATTATTTATAAACTATCACGTTTCTTAAAAATTGGTGCTCATCCATCTAACCCACAAGGGTATTAAGATACAGATTAAGGTTATAAAGAGATTATTGAAGACTTTGAAAGAAAGAGTGATAGCAAATTAGAGGATATTGAAGAAAAGGTCGTCTGAAATTTTTCAGACGACCTTTAATAACTATTTTGCTTACTCTAAATATTTAATACCTTAATATAGGACACTAATATGGGTAAATTTCATACCCCTCTGGGCAAATTGACCTTTATTACTGAAGAAACAACAAACACATCTTTTCTTCAAGGTATATTTAATGAAATGTCTTTCTCTATTCAAGTCAGTCAACCATTTAATTTGGAGAAAATAGATTTTAACTTTATTCAAAACAAAATGAATAATTTTCCTCAGATCAGGGCAAAAACTGACCTATTCTTAAGAAATATTCTATATACCCAACCCAAACAACTCAGATTTAATTATTACAAAGATAAATTAGACGAAACTAAAGAATTGATTTCTTTTCCAGAGTTTATTTTTTATGAAAAAACAAAAGATTGGGATATTATATTTAGAGAAAGTCTGCTACCCATTGCTGAGCCATACGGCATTTTAATCAACTACCATGATAATGATATTGTTGGATTTGAGGATATTTCAGATTCGGAAGAGTTATAGTAGTGTAGTATGTATGCAAGATTAATTATAAATTACAGACACCATATTAAAAAAGATCGTCTGAAACAGTTTTCCGGCTTTCAGACGACCTTTTATCAAATGATGCGAAATATCACTTGGTTAACCTCGCGTGTGCCTCAGCCCCCACCTTCAGGTTTTGGGCAGACTACGACTTGTATCATTTGTTTATTTTTATAATTGCCGAAATTTCCAATAATCCCGTCCTTCAATTTTCCAATAACACAATTCGTCCGGTATCAAATACCCAAAGTCCATCGCCTTAGAAAACCAACCATCATAGACATAATCTTCATGACATCTGTCCCAATCCATATGAAGGTAAACTTCCGTATCAAAATTAATATAGAACAACGGTAATCTTGAAGAAATCTGATTGATTTTTAAGAAATCACTTTGTTGGCTAGAATCCGAAATAGGATCATCATACGACAACTTGTTCTCGACAACGGAATATAACCTTACCGCTTCATCAGAAGTAAATCCCTGTAACATCAGTGCCTTCAATTCGTCTTTTCCCAGTACGACAACCGAATCTGATTGAAGATAACTTTCGAAATTGTCCTTAGTTAATTGCCAGATACCATTTCTGTAGTTTTTATAATCACAATCATATTGCTCTTTAGTTATAACTCCCTCTTTTAAATAAATATCAAAAGATATTTTTGCATTCAATTCAAAATTTTCTTTATAATCAATCAAATAATATATATTTCTCTTATAAACAAAAATGGATATACACTGGATGTACTCAAAAATGTTATCCAATAATTCAGATTTAAATTTCTCAATCTTTTCCATATTTGCCAAATTCCTTAATAACTTTATCTTCAGCAAGTCGTAGCCCGCATTAAATCTGCAGGTAGGGTGTGCGCGGTACGCACGCACGCGAGCTTGAGTTTAATAAAAAGGTCGTCTGAAAATACCCAAAATGTCAGATTCGAGTACCTAATCTATGGCTGCTTTAATGTGCCTATCAATGCGATTTATTTTAAGCCTAAGAGATTTATTGGGAAAAATATCCAACAGGCTGCCCCTCAATGACTCAAATTAAAACGAAGCAGTTCGGCAGCTTCATGCTTAGGCTGTTCTAATATCGCCTGCATTGTATCGATTGTAAAACGGCACATCAAAGCCTGTTCTTCAGCCGTATATTGCTTTATTTCATCCTCATTGTCGTTATTGATTAACGCCAACTCCTGTTCACTATATTTCTTCCATAAAATCTGATTTACTTTATCTTGTGTTTGCGCTATTTCAGATTCGTCCGGCATTTTTCGATGAATATCGGCAGATTGCAAAGCTCGTACTCTAGCTTGTTTTATAGAGGCGAAATAGGGCTTCATTTGCTTTGAAAAAAGCGAAATATCAGGAGCTAAATGAGGATACTCCAAATAAAAGCAGTTTACCGTGTCGTTTTCGTTCAGTAGTTTGGTACGCAACTGCATATCTTCCTGAAACATAGCAATTAAGTTGTCATCATCTGCATAAGGCAATTTTCTTAACATGATGTCTATTGTTTCTGAGAGAAAAAAACGTATATCTTGTTCATGATTTTTTGATTTCATAAAATCTTCGGCTTTCGCCACGATTTGGGCATAATCTTGCGGAAACTTGTCTTTGAATATCAGAAATATCATTCGGTTTCCTGGATCTTCCATCATCAATTCCTCCACTGTATGCGTCGGACGCAAAGCTTTATTTGCGAAATGGTAAACAGGGTTCAGGCCAAGAAACAGAAAGAATAAAATAGGTACGCCCAAAAATTTGGCCAGCCTGCTTTTACAATATTTTTTCACACAGATATAAGTTAACCATACTGATGATAATAGGCAAAATAGAAAAAGAATATAAGGCATTATATTGAACCCTTAATAAACAGCGAAATTTGGAGATTGAATGAATATCTAGATACCAAATCATTTATACTGCGCATAGACAAGCATAACGGGGGGTCACACCTGAATGCGATACCCTAAAACATAGCCTGGCAAAATTTTTAAACTGCTTCCCGCATTATATAGTGGATTAAATTTAAATCAGGACAAGGCGACGAAGCCGCAGACAGTACAGATAGTACGGCAAGGCGAGGCAACGCCGTACTGGTTTAAAGTTAAGCCACTATACCTATGGTAGCAAGCAAGCGTAGGTTGGGTTGGCAAACCCAACAAAAACCTGAATGTTGGGTCACGACCCAACCTACATCTGCTGATCCAACAGCTTGCTATAAACTATAAAACTTGGTACCTTCGATTTTAAACCCTATCGAGTTAATATTAAAAATGAATCTTATAAAATATCTGGTTACTTTACTCTTTATATTCTTTATCCCGCAAAATACCATGGCTGATTCTTCTGAAATTTACAGATATTCGGGTAAAAAACTATCGATAGAAAAAGAATATTCCCAACCTCTATTCCTTTCCATGAAAGAAATAGAGGCTAGAGGATTAAACATCTCCGAATACAATATATCATGTAGTACTTACCTTGATAAAACAGAAAACAAATATTATGTTTTTACCTACTCTCCCCAAATATTAAATCCTCATCGCAGAGGAGGACATGGAATTATAGAAGTTCATATAAACGCTAAAACTCATGAAATCAAATCGCATTTTTCAAGATAGCACCTGTATTAGACACAAACAAGACAAACTATATGAAAAATAAAGATTCTTTGAGTTTTGATGCTTATTTAACATGTAAAAATTTATCAGCTACTGAATTACTCAATATCCTGCTGAATTCTAATACTCAAATTCGATACGAAGCAGCTAGAAGATTGCAATTTTTCCGGTATCGTGAAATTAGCGATATCGTCAAAAATGTTCTCTTAACAAGTCGGTATAGTCGGCATAGGGAAATTGCTGTCTTTATTCTCGGACAGATTCAGAATAAGCTTAATAAATCCGAACTTGAAGAAGTTTTATCTCTCTTAATTGATTTTATAAACAACGATAAAAGCATTAACGTAAAATCCTCAGCGATATCTTCTTTAGGGCATTTGTTTCATTATTATGATTTAGGAGAGGAAGAATTCTGCGCAATAGAAGGAAAAATTGAATTAATTTGGCAAATACAGAAATATTCTATCGTTATGGCTACTGCTTTTAGCTCTGCATTTTTTCCCAAAAGAGATTATATTGAAGAATATCTGATAAAAAATTTAAATAGCAAGCATCCGAAAGTAATTTCTTGGATCGTGTATGCTCTAAAAGAAAAAAGCTATCACTCGAAATCGATTGAAACTTTACTATTAAATAAACTAGACCATTTCCGCGTAGAATCATATATTTATAGCGAGATAGCTGCCTACCTGATCTCAATCAACTCTGAGAAAATTATTCCATATATTGAAAATATGATATTAATCCAAAATAAAATTGATGATGAAATTTATATGGCGCTGAAACATAATTCATCAAAAAAATTTTCATCCATAAGAAAAATCATGTTGGAAAAATTTCAATAAATTATTTCAATAAATTATTAGTATGCCTCATAATATCTCATCTTCTATGCAGGCAATTTTGTTTTATTCTTAAACTCTATTTAATAACAAGGATTTAAATGAAATCTTATTTTTTGATATTTTGCGCACTGCTTACATCAGCCAATATTGCCCGAGCCGATACGATGGAAACCATGCGTATGCACGATAAGTCTTTGTCTAAGGTCTTGGTAGAAGCTGCCCGCGATGGCAGTTTTATTGACTTGGATAAAATCGGTCGCAGCATTGATATCCCCGAACTGGCGCATGAAATCAATCAAACTGCTAACCATACTATAAAAAACGACAGACAATTCAACAGCACATACCATGTTAACCAAGATCCATATCAACAATACGGTATCCGTAGTATTTCGTTTGCTGAATGGTCGTCTGAAAAAGGCAAGATGAAGCAGCTTGAATTTGAACTTCACAATAACCGCTGTCCGTTACCACCTACAAACTATGAAGAGTTCGCAGGCAGTCCCAGTTTTATCGGCCATTTAGACGGTAAAGACATATCCATTCTTACGTTACCCGCCCCGGCAAAGGCAAAACTGCTTTTTATGAAAAAACGTAAAGACAACTGCGCGGTCATGATTGTTCAAGAATTTGTCACAGCCGATTTCGGACCTGGAATTCATAAATAAAAAAGAACACTACAAACCACAGATAAAGCTTCGTTGCTATTGTTCTTTTGAACTGAGTCACGATAACTTCTAACTCAAGCAAAGGGTCGTCTGAAATCGTCAATTCGTCTTTCAGACGACCTTTCTTCCACTGGAATTTTTGATTTTTCAAAATCTTAACGTAACAAAAAACCTGCCCGAATCGTCGGGCAGGTTTGCTTATGGTTGAACCGAGTCGAATTAGTTTTTGTCCAAGTCGACCAGTTTGTTTTTGGCAATCCAAGGCATCATGGAACGCAGTTGTGCGCCGACTTTCTCGATTTGGTGATCGGCAGTCAGGCGGCGGCGGGCGGTCATGCTGGCGTAGTTGACGGCACCTTCTTGGATGAACATTTTGGCGTATTCGGTAACGTATTCGCCGTACTCCGCGTTGTTGGAAATGGAGTAGTTCATGTTGGCGATGCCGCCTTCGTAAATCAGGTCAACGATGAGCTTCATTTCGTGCAGGCATTCGAAGTATGCCATTTCGGGCGCGTAGCCTGCTTCGGTCAGGGTTTCGAAGCCGGTTTTGATCAGTTCGACCACGCCGCCGCACAATACGGCTTGTTCACCGAAGAGGTCGGTTTCGGTTTCTTCGCGGAAGTTGGTTTCAATCACGCCGCCTTTGGTGCCGCCGTTGGCTGC
>CAKARM010000121.1:0-6684 GCA_916720585.1 uncultured Neisseria sp. | reverse complement strand
GATATTCAGGCTTTGGGCGATGGTGCCGCCGTTGTCGGTCACGACGGGCAGCTTGGGATAGTTCAAACCGGCATACCATTTTTGGAAGTCGCCGTCTTTTTTCTCGTGCAGAAAGCCCGGAGACGCGACGGTAATCAGGTTGACGGAGCTGAACCGCTTATCCTGTGCCCATTTTTCGGTCTGCCCCAGTTCGGACAAACACAAAGGACACCAGCTCGCCCAGAATTTAATCAGGGTGGGTTTGTCTTTTTTCAAATAAATATCGGCGGGGCGGTTGTCCGCGGTTTTCAAAGTGGACAAAGTGTGCGGCACGGTCGCGGCTTCGGCATCGGCGATTTTGGGCGAACAAGCGCCCAGCGCAAACAGACAGCCGAACTTGGCGCAAAGGGAAAAGAAGGTACGGGGTTTCATCTCTATGTTTCCTGTGTGGACGGTTTGTATGATTAGACGTTGTAAATGCCCAAACCTTACAGCCTTGCACATAAAAAAGCAAAAGGTCGTCTGAAAACAAACGTCCATATTATTAAATTTGCATTCTCAAACAGCATTTTCATTGCAGCGGCGGCATAAAAGGCATACACTGACTACACGCGACTACAACAACAGGAGAACTTGAAATGAAACAATTGGCCATGTACATCAACGGACGCTTTGAAAACGATTTCAACGGCGAATGGCGCGACGTATTGAACCCTTCCACCGAAGAGGCCATCGCCCGCGAACCTAAAGGCGGCAAAGCGGACGTTGACCGCGCCGTAGCGGCGGCGCGTGCGGCGCAACCGGCATGGGAGCGGCTGCCTGCGGTCGAACGCGGCGCGTATTTGCGCAAAATCGCCCAAGGCATACGCGAACGCGCCGACGAGCTGACCGACACCATCGTTGCCGAAGGCGGCAAAACCAAAGACTTGGCGCGCGTGGAAGTCATGTTCACCGCCGACTATCTCGATTACCAAGCCGAATGGGCGCGCCGTTACGAAGGAGAAATCATCCAAAGCGACCGTCCGCGCGAAAATATTTTATTGTTCAAACGTCCGCTGGGCGTCGTGGCAGGCATCCTGCCGTGGAACTTCCCGTTCTTCCTGATTGCCCGCAAAATGGGCCCCGCTTTGGTCACGGGCAACACCATCGTCGTCAAACCCAGCAGCGTGACCCCGATCAACTGCCACATTTTCGCCGAAATCGTCGATGCGGTCGGATTGCCCGCAGGCGTGTTCAACGTCGTGAACGGTCCCGGCGCGGAAATCGGCAATGCCTTGTCCGCCCATCCGCAAGTCGATATGGTCAGCCTGACCGGCTCCGTCGAAGCAGGCCGCCAAGTGATGGAAGCCGCTTCCGCCAACATCACCAAAGTCTCGCTGGAACTCGGCGGCAAAGCCCCCGCCATCGTTCTGAAAGACGCGGATTTGGACTTAGCAGTGAAATCCATCTTGGCTTCGCGCGTCGGCAACACCGGTCAAATCTGCAACTGCGCCGAGCGCGTCTATGTCCACAGCAGCCTGAAAGACGCGTTCATTGAAAAAATGACCGCCGCCATGAAAGGCGTGCGCTACGGCAACCCTGCCGAAGCGGAAGCAGGCGCGCTGGAAATGGGCCCGCTGATTGAAGAGCGCGCCGTCAAAGCCGTTGCCGAAAAAGTGGAACGCGCCGTCAAACAAGGTGCGACGCTGGTCTGCGGCGGCAAACGCGCCGAAGGACGCGGCTATTTCTTCGAGCCGACCCTGCTGACCGACACCGACAACAACATGGACATCATGAAAGAAGAAACCTTCGGCCCCGTCCTGCCTGTTTCCACTTTCGACACGCTCGACCAAGTCATCGCCTTGGCAAACGACTGCGAATTCGGTCTGACCAGCTCCGTTTACACCACCAACCTGAACGAAGCCTTCTACGTCACCCGCCGCCTGCAATTCGGCGAAACCTACATCAACCGCGAAAACTTCGAAGCCATGCAGGGCTTCCACGCGGGCTGGAAAAAATCCGGTATCGGCGGCGCGGACGGCAAACACGGTTTGGAAGAATATCTGCAAACCCAAGTCGTTTATCTGGAAACCAATATTTGATAACGCCTTGATGCGTTGATATAAAAGGTCGTCTGAAAATTTTCAGACGACCTTTTTCTATGTTCGGACGCAACGATTAAGGCGGGACACGAAACATCATCGCGACGGTTCAAACCAGACGATTTGTCCTTTATCGATATGTATCGGCACGGTATCGCCGGCGGGTAGCTGTCCGGCGGGCAGAAGGGTAGTCAGTTCGCCGTATTCGGGGTGGGCGAAGGTCAGACGCAGGCTGTCGGGCAAGGGGGTGAGGGACAGGATGCGGCAGGGTGTGCCTTGCGGGTCGGGACGGATGGCGTGTGTCGGGATGTGGCGCGCATCGTCGGTGTTGGGCAGCCCGAGCAGGCGGGCGGCTTGGGCGTTGGCGGGGCGGCGGAAGAGTTCGGCGGGCGTACCGTATTGGAGGATGCGCCCTTCGTGCATGAGGGCGATATGGTCTGCCAGCGCGGCGGCTTCTTCGGGGGAGTGGGTCACGAGGACGGCGGGGATGTTTTGACGGCGGATGCTCTCGTCGGTCAGGTGGTAGAGGTTGTGGCGCAGGTGGGTGTCGAGGCTGGAGAAGGCTTCGTCCAAGAGCAGCAGCGACGGTTTGATAATCAGGGCGCGGGCGAGGGCGAGGCGTTGCTGTTCGCCGCCGGAGAGGCTGCCGGGTTTGCGGCGGGCTTCGTTTTCCAAACCGATGTCGCGCAGCGCCTGCATGGTTTGTGCTTCGATTTCGGCTTTGGGCAGGCGGCGCATTTTGAGTCCGAAGCCGACGTTTTCTTGGGCGGTCAGGTGCGGGAACAGGGCGTAGTCTTGGAACATCAGCGAGACGTTGCGTTTTTCGGGCGGGACGGCGGTGATGTCCTGCCCGTCCAGCCAAACTTCGCCGCTGTCGGGCTTGGCGATGCCGGCAATGATTTTGAGCAGGGTGGATTTGCCGCCGCCGGAGCGTCCGAGGACGGCGAGGGTTTCGCCTGCGGAGACGGTCAGGCTGATGCGGTCGGCGACGGTTTTGCTGTCGAAGCGTTTGCAGATGTCGGTAAGTCGGAGCATGGGTTTCAGACGACCTTTTCGGGAATTGGGAAAGGAAAACGGCGGGACGTTAATGGTTTTGTACTGTTTTATTTTTTGCATTCAGCGGCAAAGGCTGTCCAGCCAAAGGCTTAGCGGATGCTGCCTGTCGAGCGCGCCGTAGCGTTTGAGGGCTTCGAGGGTAACGAGCTGGGCATCGTGCATCATGGCTTGGGACAACATGGTTTCGATGAGTTGCGAAACGTTCATCAATTCAAACCCTGCGACTTCGCCGTCTTGGTTTTCGGGGCGGACGGATTCGGGCAGGACGATGTCGAAGATGTGCAGGATTTCGTTGTGGATGCCGCGCGATACGGGGCGCAGGCTGTGGATTCGGGCGGCGGGGCGGAGGGCGGCTAGGGCGGGCGGCATCAGTCCGGCTTCTTCTTCGCTTTCGCGGCAGACGGCTTCAAGCGGGGTTTCGCCGCTGGCAATGCCGCCGCCGACGAGGTTGTCGAGTTTGTTGGGATCGACGGCTTTGTGCGGGCTGCGGCGGCCTATCCAAAAATGCCAGCCGCCGTCGGTTTGCACCAGTCCGTTGAGGTGGACGGCTTGGCTCATGAGTCCGAACGGGCGGAAGGCGGCGCGTTCCAACGCAAAGAGAACCTTGCCCGCGTCGTCGCACACGTCAAACTTTTCGTCGCGCCAGCCGTGCAGCAGTCCGAGGCTTTTCCATTCGTGCGCTAAGTGCTGCAAACTGTCGCCCATCGCCAGCCAGTTGTCCGTTTGCAGGCAGAGGTCGTCTGAAATTTCAGAAAGCCCTTCCTGCCAGTCTTGTTTGATCCGTTCGCGCCAAAGCGGATTCAGACGACCCAAAACCAGCCCATTCAGATAGAGCGTGTTCCAGTCGTCCGACGCGCCGTAGCTTGCCCGCGCCCAATCGTAGAGCGCGTCGTGGGTGCGGCGGTCGAGCGTTTCGGAAAAACAAGGGCGCGAAGACATGGCTGTTCCTCAATCCAATCAATACATAATCATAAAGCGGATTGTATCTGCTCCGCTTCAATTTGCAACCAGTCCCGCCCGCAATCAGGCGGCGCACGCTGCAAAGCCAAACCACCCGAAAACCGCTATAATCGTCCCATTCTTTCGGAGGTCCAACACCATGAGCGAATTGAGCGAAATTCTCGCCTATAATCAAAATTTTGTCGAATCGGGCGAATACGAAAAATATTTCACTGACAAATATCCCGGCCGCGAACTGGCCATCCTGTCCTGTATGGACGCGCGCATCATCGAGCTGCTGCCCGACGCGCTCGGACTGAAAAACGGCGACGCCAAGCTCATTAAAAACGCCGGCGCAGTCGTTACCCATCCTTGGGGTTCCGTCATGCGCAGCCTTTTGGTCGCCGTGTTCGAACTCAAAGTCAAAGAAATCATGGTCATCGCCCACCACGACTGCGGCATGAAGGGACTGAACGCCGCCGGTTTCCTTGAAAAAGTACACGAAAGCGACATCCCCGACGACCGCATCGAAACCCTACGCAACGCCGGCATCGACCTCGACGACTGGCTGACCGGTTTCGACAACGTAGAAGACAGCGTCCGCCACACCGTCAAAGTCATCCGCAACCACCCGCTCATGCCCGCCGACATCGCCGTCCACGGACTCGTCATCCACCCGACCACCGGCAAACTCACCCTGGTTGTCGACGGCAGCCCCGAGGCAAAAAGCCTTTCAGACGACCCCGCCAACCCATAAACCCGAAAGGTCGTCTGAAACCCAAACAGAGCGCACACCCCACACCCAAGGACACCCATGAAAAACATCGGACTTTTCGGCGGCACCTTCGACCCCATCCACAACGGACACCTCCACATCGCCCGCGCCTTCGCCGACGAAATCGGACTCGACACCGTCGTCTTCCTGCCCGCAGGCGACCCCTACCACAAAGACCCGTCCCGCGCCTGTGCCCAAGACCGCCTCATCATGACCGAACTCGCCATCGCCGACGACTCCCGCTTCGCCGCCAGCGATTGCGACATCGTCCGCGACGGCGCAACGTACACCTTCGACACCGTCCAAATCTTCCGTCAGCAATTCCCCGCCGCCCAACTTTGGTGGCTCATGGGCAGCGACAGCCTCATGAAACTGCACACTTGGAAAAAATGGCAGACTCTCGTGCGCCAAACCCACATCGCCGTTGCCATGCGCCAAGGCGACAACCTCAACCAAACCCCGCGCGAACTCCACGCCTGGCTGGGCGAAGCCCTCCAAAACGGCAGCGTCCGCATCCTCAACGCCCCCCTGCACAACACTTCCTCCACCCAAATCCGCCAAACCCTCCAAAGCGGCAGACTTTCAGACGACCTCCCGCCCCAAGTCGCCCGCTACATCCGCGAACACAAACTGTACCAAAGCGGAAAATAGCGTAAATTCATACAGATAAGTTATAATACCGTCCAAACCCCATTTCATTCCCACCATTAGGAAAACAATGAACGAACAAGAACTGCAAGACCTGCAAAAAATGGTCGAAACCGCCGTCGAAGCCCTCGAAGACATCAAAGCCAAAGACATCTCCGTCCTCGAAACCCAAGAAAAAACCTCACTGTTCGCCCGCATGATCATCGCCAGCGGCGACAGCACCCGCCAAGTCAAAGCCCTCGCCAACAACGTTGCCGTCAGCCTCAAAGAAGCCGGCTTCGAAATCCTCAGCACCGAAGGCGACAGCGGCGAATGGACGCTCGTTGACGCAGGCGACCTCGTCGTCCACGTCATGCTGCCCGCCGTCCGCGACTTCTACGACATCGACACCCTCTGGGGCGGCGAAAAACCCAGCTTCCACGCCGGTGCGCAAAAACCCTGGCATGCCGCCGACTAAGCCATCATCCCAAGCCGTCTGTGCATACAGACGGCTTTATTGCGCACGCCCTACCCCCTTTTTGCCCAAACCGAAGTTTTCAGACGACCCCTTGACCGAACAACCAAAATATCGGATTCAAGAATCCCGTTTCAACATCATTCAAACCAAAAGGTCGTCTGAAAACTTTCAGACGACCCCATCCGACCAAGGAAACCCATGAACATCACCGTCCTCGCCGTCGGCACCAAAATGCCCCGCTGGGTTGACGAAGCCGTCGGCGAATACGCCAAACGCTTCGGACGCGACGTCGCCTACACCCTCAAAGAAATCAAACCCGAAAAACGCGGCGCAGGCGTCAACGCCGCACAAGGCATGGCGGCGGAAGAAAAACGCATCCTCGAAGCCATCCCCCAAGGCGCATTCCTCATCGTCCTCGACGAACGCGGCAAAGCCCCGACCTCCGTCGAGCTGGCGGAACACCTCAAAAGCTGGCAGCAAAACGGCGAACACGTCTGCTTCGTCATCGGCGGCGCCGACGGCATGACCGACCGCCTCAAACAACAAGCCCGCATGATGATGCGCCTCTCCAGCCTCACCCTCCCGCACGGCATGGTGCGCGTCCTGCTGACCGAACAGCTCTACCGCGCCGTCTCCATCCTCCATAACCACCCCTACCACCGCGAATAATATAGTGGATTAACTTTAAACCAGGACGGCGTTACCTCGCCTTGTCGTACTATCTGTACTGTCTGCGGCTTCGTCGCCTT
>CAKARM010000120.1:0-6716 GCA_916720585.1 uncultured Neisseria sp. | reverse complement strand
TCGGTTCCGTACTATCTGTACTGTCTGCGGCTTCATCGCCTTGTCCTGATTTAAAGTTAATCCACTATATACAGTCCGACGATCTGAAATGACCATTCCGAACTGTATTTTTTGGCGGCTTCTGAAGGCAAGTACGGAAACCCTCGCTGCGAAGTATTTATAGTTGTGTAAATTCTACGTCGATTTCCGTCAGGATTTGCTCTAGCTCTTCCTGCCACAAAAGCCAGTTTTCTTCTATTTGTGTTAATTTTACTTTAATTTCTGTTAATTGTGTGAGGGTTTGTTGTAATTTTGTTTTATTTTCGTCCGAATAGGCTTCTTCTTGTGCCAAAAATGTTTCACATGCCGTTTGAATTTCGGAAAGCTGCGCCATTTCTTTTTCGGCTTTGTCGATTTTCTGCTGTATCGGCTTGCCGCGTCGGACTTTTTCTTGACGGATTTGTGCCTCGATACGCTTGGTGTCTTTGCGGTTTTGGCTTTGTACGGAAGCGGCGGGCGCGGTTGTGGCGTTTTCCTGCGCCAACCGCCATTGACGATAATCGTTTAAATCGCCGTCAAAGTTTTTCAGACGACCTTTGTCAATCAGGAGGAAGCTGTCGGTAGTGGCTTCAAGCAGGCTGCGGTCGTGCGATACGACGATTAAGGCGCCTTGGAAACTTTGCAGCGCGAGCGTCAGAGCGTGGCGCATATCCAAGTCCAGATGGTTGGTCGGCTCGTCAAGCAGCAGCAAATTCGGTTTTTGCCAGATAATCATGGCAAGGGCGAGGCGGGCTTTTTCTCCGCCGGAAAAGGGTTCGGTTTTCTGCAACGCCATATCACCGACAAAGTTGAAGCCGCCGAGGAAATTTCGGATTTCTTGTTCGCGCACTTCGGGAGAAAGCTGCTGAATGTGCCAAACAGGGCTTTGGTCGGCGCGGATGGTGTCGAGCTGGTGTTGGGCGAAATAGCCGATATTGAGTTTTTCGGAACGGATGATGCTGCCGGAAAGCAAATCGATTTTGCCTGCCAAAGCTTTGATAAACGTAGACTTACCGCTGCCGTTAACACCCAATAACCCGTAACGTGCGCCGCTCTCCAGCGATAGGGTAATGTCGTGCAAAACGGTTTTTCCTTCGTAACCCAAATCAGCGTGCTCCAGCTTCAGCAAGGGATTGGGCAGATGGTCGGGATTGTAAAACTCAAAGGAAAACTCGCTGTCCAAATGCGCGGGAGCGATGCGCTCGAGCTTCGCCAACGCCTTCATTCGGCTTTGCGCTTGAACGGCTTTGGTGGCTTTGGCTTTGAAGCGGTCGATAAAGGATTGCAGATGTTTGATTTGCGCCTGCTGTTTGACATAGGCGGCTTGTTGCTGCGCCAGGCGTTGCGCGCGTTCGTTTTGGTAAAAATCGTAATTGCCGCCGTATTGCGTGAGCTTTTGCTGGGACAATTCAATGGTTTGGGTGGTGGCCGCATTGAGGAAATCACGGTCGTGGGAAATGATGATTTGCGTGCAGGGTAAAGAGGCAAGGTGGTTTTCCAGCCACAAGACGGTTTCCAGATCCAAGTGGTTGGTCGGTTCGTCAAGCAAGAGCAAATCGGCGCGGCAAATCAGGGCTTGCGCAAGATTCAGGCGCATACGCCAGCCGCCGGAAAAGGATTTAACGGGACGGCTGTGTTCTTCTTGCGAAAAACCCAGTCCGTTCAACAATTTCGCTGCACGGGCCGGCGCGGTATAAGCGTCGATTTCCTCCAATTTGGCATGGTATTCCGCCTGCTTCATGCCGTCATTTTGCGCTTCCGCCTGCGCCAAGGTCGTCTGAAAAGCCTGCAACTCGGCATCGCCCTGCAAAACGTAGTCCAACGCGGAGATGTCCAAGTCGGGTGTTTCTTGGGAAACGGAAGCCATCCGCCAATTTTTCGGAATCGAGATATCGCCGCCGTCCTGAGTGATTTCACCCTTGATTAAGGCAAACAGGCTGGATTTGCCCGTCCCGTTTTTACCGATCAAACCGACGCGCTGACCGGGATTGACGGTGGCGTTGGCTTTGTCGAGCAGGACTTTCAAACCGCGTTGCAGGGTGAGGTTTTTGATTTCAATCATGATGTAATAATGGACGGGCGGAAAAATGGGAAAGGCGGTATTTTATAGCGAAAACAGCGTGATGTCGCCGTTCGTTGGTGCCGTAGCGTTTCAACGTGAATCCATGATGGAAAAAGGTCGTCTGAAAACGGCGGACGGTATGAGCGAAACCCGCTCTGTCCGTTTTCAGACGACCTTTGATGTAACGAAACGGCTTAATGTCGATAATCTGCCGAATCCTTACGGATTTGTTGCAGAAATTTCCGCGTGCGCTCGTGTTTGGGGTGTTCGAACAATTCTTTCGGACTACCCTGCTCTACGATAACACCGCCGTCCATGACGACGACGGTAGTGGCAACTTCCAGCGCAAACTTGATTTCGTGGGTCACGACGACCATCGTCCAGCCTTCCTGCGCCAATTCCTTCATGGCGTTCAATACGTCTTGCACCAATTCGGGATCCAGCGCGGAAGTGGGTTCGTCAAACAACATCAGCTCGGGCTGAATCGCCAATGCGCGGGCGATGCCGACGCGTTGTTGCTGACCGCCAGAAAGCTGGTAGGGATAAAGGTTAACCTTGTCGCCCAATCCAACTTTTTCCAGCAATTTCAGCGCTTCTTCGCGCGCTTGGGCGGCAGGTTTTCCTTGTACGGCAACCGGACCTTCCATCACGTTTTCCAACGCGGTTTTATGCGGAAAAAGATTGTATTGTTGGAACACCATGCCGGATTTGCGGCGCAATGCCAAGATGTCGTGTTTCGTCGTTTTTTTGGAAAAGTCGATTTTCAGCGGTCGCTCGTTGTCGAACTCGATTTGTCCGTCTTCAGGCATTTCCAGCGCGTTTAAGCAGCGCAGAAACGTCGTTTTACCCGAGCCGGAAGGCCCGAGGATAACGACCACCTGCCCTTTGCCCACATCCAAATCGATGCCGCGCAAAATGGTGTTTTCGCCGAAGGTTTTGCGGATGTTGCGGATTTTAATCATGGCTTTCCCTTATTTGGCGACATAGCGGTCAAAGCGTTTTTCCAAGCGCGCCTGAATCAGGAACAGCACTTTGCAGAAACACCAGTAAACCAAAGCAGCTTCGATATAGACGGGCAAGAAGTCGTAGGTACGGTTTGCCGTTTCCTGCGCGACGCGGAACAATTCCGTTACCGTTACCACCGCCGCGAGCGAGGTATTTTTGAACAAGCCGATAAACTCGTTGCTCAAAGGCGGTACGGCGACGCGGAATGCCTGTGGCGCAACGATGCGGCGGAAAGTCTGCATATAGGTCATGCCGATGGAGAAACCCGCCTCCCACTGCCCTTTAGGCACGGACAAAATCGCCGCGCGGATGGTTTCGGAAGCGTATGCGCCGACATTGAGCGAGAAGCCGATGATGGCCGCGGGAATCGGATCGATGAAAATACCGACGGACGGCAGCCCGTAAAACACAATCACTAGCTGCACCAGCAGCGGCGTCCCCCTGATGATGGAAATATAAGTTTCCACCAGTTTCAGCAGGATTTTCCGCACGATGCCGCCCGAAGGCATAATCCGCACCAAAGCCACGGCGATGGCAATCACCATCCCGATCAGGAACGATGCCACCGCCAGCGGCAGCGAGACCATAAAACCGGCTTTGACCATAGGCAAAAACGCGCTGACAATCATATCGGCGCGTGTTTCCGTCATAAACGGCAGCGAAGCAAGAAAATTATTTAACACTGATGTCTTTTCCGAAGAATTGTTCGCCCAGTTTTTTCAGCGTGCCGTCGGCTTTCAGCTCGTTGATTGCCGTGCTGAATTTTGCCACGACTTCGTCATTGCCTTTATTGACAATCAAGCCGGAACCGACTTTTTCATCGGCAGGCGCAGACCAAACGATTTTCACGCCGGCATTCGGGTTTTTCTTCAGATAGTCTAAAACTGCCAATTCATCGTTCAAAGTTGCATCGGCGCGTTTTTGTTCAATCAGGGTCAGCGATTGCGCCAAACCGTCCACCGGTACGAGTTCCGCACCCGCGGCTTTGGCTTTTTCGCCGTAATTGCTGGTCAGGGACTGCGCGGTTTTGACGCCTTTGATGTCGTCAATGGATTTGATGTTGCTGTCTTTGCGCGCAACCAAAACCGCACCGCTCCAGCTATACGGCTCGGATTTGTCGAATGTCGCTTGGCGTTCGGGGCTGGTCAGACCGACTTGGTTTGCCACCACGTCGAAACGTCCCGCTTTCAAACCCGCCATCATCGAATCCCATTGCGTTTCTTTAAATTCGACTTTTACGCCCAGTTTGTCGGCAACGGCGCGGGTAACTTCCACATCGTAACCGGTCAGCTTGCCGTCTTTGTCGTGGTAGGTAAACGGCGCGTAAGTGCCTTCGGTGCCGACGGTAATCGTACCTTTATTGTTGATGCGCTCGATTAAAGAACCGGAAGCGTTGGCAGATTGGGCGGGAGCAGAAGAAGACGCGCTGCCGCCCTCTCCGCCGCAGGCTGCCAAAACCAATGCGGTCATGCCGCCAAGTACGAATTTTTTCAACATAATCCTCTCCTGAAGAAAAAGTGTGCAAGAGCCGCATTCTAAGTGAAATTACGGCAAACACAAAGAATACTTTTTTATATTGCTTATTCCGAAACGGATAAAGGAAGCCGCCCCCCCATCCATCAAGTAAAGGTCGTCTGAAAAAAGTCTTAATACCCCCTTTTCCGCTTTCAGACGACCCTCTGCATCATTCGTATTACACGGCGGCTTGGTATTCGCAACGATGATGCTGCGTTCAGATTCAAAGGGAACATTGTCCCATCTTATTTAAGATTCGCGCCTTGACTTAACACGCTGAGATGGCAAAAGGTCGTCTGAAACTTTTCAGACGACCTTTTATCTTGAACCGCAGCTGATGCTTAAGCGCGTTTGCGGAATTCGCCGGTACGGGTATCGATTTCGACTTTGTCGCCGTTTTCGATGTAAGACATCACTTGGATTTCAGTGCCGCCGACCAGACGCGCGGTTTTCATCACTTTGCCGGAAGTATCGCCTTTAACGGCAGGCTCAGTGTATTCAACTTCGCGTACGATGATGGTAGGCAGTTCGACAGAAATGGGGTTGCCTTCGTAGAAGGTCACTTCGCATTGGTCTTCCATGCCGTCAACGATGAATTTCAACGCGTCGCCGATGTTGTCGGCTTCGATTTCGTATTGGTTGAATTCTTCATCCATGAAGACGTACATAGGGTCGGCAAAGTAGCTGTAAGTACAGTTTTTGCGGGACAGGATGACGACGTCGAATTTGTCGTCGGCTTTGTAAATGGTTTCGGAAGCGGCACCGGTCAGCAGGTTTTTCAGTTTCATGCTGACTTTGGCGGAAGAGCGGCCGCCTTTGATGTATTCGGTTTTTTGAACGACCATAGGATCGTTGCCGACCATGAATACGTTGCCGGCGCGCAGTTCTTGTGCTGTTTTCATGTATTGTCCAATCAAATCGGTTGTAAATAAACGCGCTATTTTAGCGTATTTTTTTAAGCTTTGAAATAAAGGCGGCGAGTTTTTCGGGGGCGGAAGGCTGCTCGAAAAGATAACGGCTCCAGTCCTCCGCACCTTGCCGCCAGTCGTTTTGGTGTTGTTGCAGGATTTGCCAACATTCTAGGCGCTGCGTGGCGGATAATGCCCCTCCGCCGTTGAGGTCGTCTGAAAGGCGGCGGTGTGCTCGGGCGGTTTCAGGCGTGTAGAAGCCGTGTGCCTTATCCCAAAAGGCGTGGAGCTTTTCGAGATGGACGTTTTCATCTTGCGAATAGATATGCCAAAAGAAGGGTTTGCCGGCAAGCTGGGCGCGGACGAAACTGTCTTCGCCGCGTATCACGGCGCAGTCGGCGAGGTGCAGCAGTTTGTCGAAATCCTGTTGCGGCACGAAAGGGATTTTGACGAGACGGACTGAGGTCGTCTGAAAAACATCGCCGTCGTTTTGCAGGGCGTCTTGCGGAATGACGCCGCTTTGTTTGAGGCTGTCAATGATTTGCGTCCCCGCCAGCAGCAGGGTCATCGGGCTGCCTGCCTGTTGCCACATGTCCAGCCATTTTGCCCAAACATCGCTCCGATAGCCGAAAAGCAGCCATTCGGGGGCATTTTTTTCGGGCAACATCAGCCGCTCTCGCAAGGCTTCGGTATCGAAACGGACGGCATCGCGGTAATCGCGTTCGCGTATCAGCCCGCCGCTTTTTTCGCTGAAACCCATAAACCAAAAATATTTTTGAACGCCCTCCTGCGGAGAAGGCATCAGGTGCAGCCTTTCATTGCTTTCTTCCGCGCTCAAATACTCCCAATTCAGCCAAAGCGGCTTGTGTCGGCGGATGATGTGCAACACATTTTCGGGCAGGTCGCAGGCAAAAGTTTCAATGACGACATCGGGAACGGGCGCATTATCCATGTCTGCCGCATCGGAATGCCAAGTGCGGACATAAATATCCTGATGAACGCAGGGAACGTCGGGCAAATCAGGACAAAGCGCCCGCAAAGCAGACACATCGTCCGTCCACAAATGCACCTGCCAACCGAGTTCACGGTGCAAAACACGGGCAAGCCGCAAGGAAACGCCAATGTCGCCGAAATTGTCGATGACGTTGCAAAAAATCCAACAAACAGGAAAAGCATGTGTATTCATAAAAGACTCGAGGTCGTCTGAA
>CAKARM010000119.1:0-6731 GCA_916720585.1 uncultured Neisseria sp. | reverse complement strand
GGAAACTAAGTTCATGGGTTTTCCTTTCTTGTTGTCGATATACCCTTGAGGGGCGTGGGTTCAGACAGTTTTTTTAGGGTTTAGGGTCGTCTGAAAGGTTAAAAATCTGGGGTTTTAAAGGTAGGCAGGATTCTTGAATCCGACAATTTCGGTTATGTGCAATACGGCTGAAGCGGAGCGGTTCGTCGGATTCAAGAATCCGACCTACCATTTCTGTTTTTTTGCAAACCGTAGCGTGGGCTTTGCCCGCGACCTACTGTCGTTTGAATCAAACGATCATCCGAGATGTTTGCTTCGTGGGCGAAGCCCACGCTACGGACTACTTGAGAGGTGTCGGTTCAGACGGTTTTTTGGAATTTGGGGTCGTCTGAAAAGTTAAAAATAACGGTTTTAAAGGTAGGTCGGATTCTTGCAATCCGGCAATTTCGGTTATGTGCAATACGGCTGAAGCGGAGCGGTTCGTCGAATTCAAGAATCCGACCTGCCGAGCTTATACCTTGAATATCACTGCCAACCTGTTAATTCAATCAATGCGTTTCGGGAAGCTGTTGTACAAATATTGTGCCTTCCTAATCCCAGCAGCCCGCCGATAACTGTTGTTCCCCTGCGTTCGGTAATCAGACTGACTCCGACGATGTCACTCATATGGATACGGTCAAACTTCCTGTAAGCCCCGTCATGCCCGCCTTGATAACGGGTACGTCCGAATGCGCCGTAAATAATCAATTTTTCGTGATCAATATAAATTGATTTCCGGGTCGTCAGCCCACTCCACCAACGTTCCACGCGCCACAGCCACAATAGTGTGAGCATAATAGCCAGCAGCCAAGTCATGTTGCTTGAAAGCGATAGATTCATCCATTTCACTATCTTCAGCCAGAGACCGCCTACACCGATGAGGCCGAACAAGAAAGCAACCAACGGTTGAAACAACAAACCTCTAAATAACGAATGTTTAAACAGCAGCCCGTCGCCGACAACGATAACCCCTCTTGGCAGCTTGTTTTTCAACGCTTCGATGCGGGATTGCATATCGCGCTCAGGCTGCGCCAAATGATCCATATTTATCCCCGTTTTGTTTTTCTAATCAATTGATAAAAATGATGGTTCATTGCAAACCGGCGTTTATCTTTTCAAACGACCTCAATCCACCAAACTCCCGCTCGGATTCAAAATCGCCTTAAACGTATTTCCCTCCAGCGACACCAGCAACACCGCGTCGCCCTGTTTCAACACTTCGTCGGAATCCGGTTCTGCCATCACATAATGCTGCTGCCCGTACACATCCTTCACCCGCACCTGCGCCGCGCTGCCTGCCCGCGCTTCGCCCAGCACTACCGTGCCGACGCGTCCGATCAGGCTTTCCTGCGAAACGGCGGTGGTTTCGTCTTTGGGCATGATTTTGTACAGTCCGCCTGCGGTCAGGCGCACCAGCGGCAGCGAAAGGAACCACACGGCGACTGCCGCCAGCCATCCGTTCAGATAGCTGCCGAACACGGCGGCAAAGGTCGTCTGAAACAGGTAGCCCGTCAGTCCGTACACGGCAAGGAACACGACCATCAGCATCAACACCGGCACGCGTCCGACATACAGCCAGCTCAGAAACCTGACGAACACGCCCGCGTCCGCTGCATCCAGCCCGACTTCGGCATGCGCGGTTTCGGTCAGGCTGTCGGGCAGCAGGTTGTCCAGCCAGTCGCTGATGCCGCCCGCCAGTATGGAGATGACTTCCAACACGCCGAGCAAAACCATCAGCGCGATGGCGATGCCGAAGATTTCCGTTTCGGGGGCGTTGATTAAATTCCACATTATCGTGTTCCTTGTTCTGTCAACTTTCAGACGACCTTAAATAGACTGCTTGCGAAAATTTGAATGTTTGATTGCCGTCATTCCAAACAGACATTCGGTTTTCAGACGGCCTCTCCGCTCTCAATCTCGGCGCGGCATTCAATCGGAAAGTTGACCGAGTTGGCGATGAAACACAGGCGGTGCGCTTCGTGATGCAGTTCCAAAGCCTTGGCGCGGTCGCTTCCTGCGGCGATGGTAACGCGCGGCTTCAACACGGCGGAGACGAAACGCCCCGCGTTTCCATTCCCGCCTTCGTCCATCACCGCTTCGGCATGGTCGGTATAGGCGGTAACGCAAATGCCCGCGTCGGCACACAGGTGCAGGTACCATAGTTTGTGGCAGGCAGAAACGGCGGCCAACAGCATTTCTTCGGGGTTCCAGCGGCCCGCATCGCCGCGGAAGGCCGGGTCGGCGGAACCGTGCAGGTCGGGCTTGCCCTCGGCGGAAACGGTAAAGTTGCGCAAATAAGCGGTGTAGGATGATGTGCCTTCGCCAAGATTGCCCGTCCATGTTGTTGCGGTGCGGTAGGTGTGTTTTTTGCTCATTTTGACATTCCTTTCAATTATTTACTGTTCGCAGCAATAAGACCGTATCAGCCTTAAAACGTCGGTTCTATTCGAGCCAGAAATAGGCAGATACGCCAGCCATCACGCTGATGCCCAGCCACAGCAGGATTTTGGTTTCCGCCCATACGTCCTCCCAATATTTCCCCCGAAGCGCGCTGAAAATGTCGGGAGTGCAACAGAATTCGACGCATTCGACAAATTCGTCCCAATCCTTAAACATCACAAAGTAAAGCAATACGGCGGTTAGCAAGCCGATCAAAATGGCAAAAATCATCAAATTCCCCTATTTTTCAGACGACCTGTGCGTATCGTAAAGAAAGGTCGTCTGAAACTGCTCCTAACTTTTCCCTAAGTCCTGCGTGTTTAAATGTCTATACCGACAACAGACGCAAAGGGAACGAAATGAAACATTCTCAGTCGCAATATACAAAACCGTCCAAACCGCTTTTGAAAAAACTGCTGCTTCCTGTCGCCGCTGTTTGCGCCATTTTTCTGGCAGCAGAAGGTTTCGACCTTTACGAAGACTACGCCCAATACCGCATGGAGACAGACCCCGCGTTCGCGCAACACCACGACCGCGCTTTGTCCATCCTGCACAGCAGGGGCTACGAGGTCCACGATTCCGACACCGACCTGCATTGGGCAAGACCCGTTTTGGAATTTGAGGCCTACAAAGGCAGCTTGGAATACAAAATCGTGATGTCTTATCCCGATTTGAACATTCTCGTAGAACGCGTCGATTTATAATCCGCTTCCGAATATTCTTGATTTGACTTACCCCACGTCCCGAAAGGATACGACATGAAAAAACTTTTACCAGTATTACTCTTAGGCAGTATCGCACTGACCGCTTGTGCCGCCCCTTATCCTTACGACTATTACGATGACGACTATCGTACCGACCGCTACGAGCAGCGTTATGACCGTTACGACGACCGCTACGATGACCGTTATGAGCGCGATTACGACCGTTATGACGACTACCGTTACCGCGACGGCAAGTATTACGATGACGACTACATCGAACACCAAATTTACAGCGATCCGTCTTTCGAGCAAAAACGCGCACAAGTGATGCGGATTCTCGAACGACGCGGCTACCAAGTTCACGAAATCGAGGCTGATGACCGCCGCGGCCGCCCCGTATTGAAAGCTGAAGCCTTCAAAAACGGACGCGAATACGACATCGTTTTCTCATGGCCGGATTTGCGCATCATCAGCGAACGCATCGACTACTGATCCGTTCCGCCATACGCCGCAAGGACAAGCTCCGCGCGGCGTTTTTCGTTTTCAGACGACCTTTCCGACAAAGGAGGTCGTCTGAAAACTTATTTCCCCGCCTTCAAGGCCGCCAAGCGTTCGGCAATACGGTTGTTGCGGCTCAAGTCTTCCAATTCCTTCAATTTTGCCAACTGCGCCGCATCGGTGCTGCTGTGTACCGCGTTTTGACGACCCATCACGCGGTCGAAGGCGTTGCCGCTTTTTTCGGCATCACGGGCGATGCGGTTGAGGTCGCTGCCGCCTGCCGCTTTGCCTGCGCCCGTGCTTTGCTGCGCGGCGCGCCAGTCTTGCAACTGCTGCTGCATCTCGCGTTTTTTCGCCTGCAAGGCGGCGATAAAGCCCTCAAGTTCTTTTTCCTGCGCGGCGCAGTCGGCGATGGTGTTTTCCAAAACAGGCAGACGCGCTTCGATGTCCATTTGTTCGGCGATGCCCGCCTCGGCAAGGTCGTCGCGCCCCGCCGCTACGGCAGCTTGCAGGTTGGCATCGATGGCTTCGTGGCGGTTGCTCTCGTCCGCCATTTTCTTGGCGGCAAGGTGTTTCTGCGCCAACACTTTGCCCAACTCGGCACGCACTTCGTCCACCGCCCGCTCGATTTCGCGGATGCTCTCGTTCATAACCGCCTCAGGCGCAAGGTTTTCCGCCGCATCAATCAGGGCATGAAAACCGCCGCTCACCAGACGGCCCACTCTGCGGGATAGGGTTTCGCTCATTTGGATTTTCCTTTCTTTATAAAATCATGAGAAATATTGTGTTTAGCGGGCATTTGATTGTGCCAACCAGTCGTAACATTGCTCCCATGACAATGTTTCGTCTTCTTTGCCTTCCAGCAGGGCTTGTTCTAAAGCTCGTCTGAATGTGGCGCGGGTATCCGGGTGGGTAAACCAAGCCGACAATCGGGCGGCGAATTGCGTTCTATTCGGACAATGATCGGGCAGATAGCAGACTTTGTACCAATCCGGCTCGTCGCTTCCATACGGAATCTCTAAATACAAGTCGACAAATTCGCGTAAAGCTGCCGTTTTATCCGTCTGTTCCGTCCACACTGCCAGCAGTTCGTCGACAACATCCAATCCGGCGAATTGAAACATATTCAGCCAAACAACCAAGCAGCCTTCGTAGCGGGGTGCGGTCAGTTGCGAGTTAAACCAAGCGGTGGCGAAACGTTTTAACCAATCGATTTCTTCTTTCGTCCAGCATTCGGGCAAATCGCAACACAACTTATCGAGCAACATTTCATCAAGCGATCGGACATCTTCCTCGTTGACCAAAGCCTGCAAAATACGCGGCAGAAAATGTTTCATATCTAAAGCTGTCGCGGCTCCGTTGTCCAAAGGCACGCTGCCCAAATACGCCTGCAACATATCGGTAGGAATCTCGCGTAACGGATATTCCAACAACGCCTGTTGGAAATCTTCGGGAGAGCAGCTGTTGCAAGTGCAGATATTCAGCGGAAAGCACACGCTGTAAGGTGCAAATAATTCATATGCTTCTGCTATCCATTTTTCCATCTTGTTGCCTTGCCTTCGATGTTGGACATGGGTGTTCAGGACTGAGGGGGGAAGCCTTTCAGACGACCTCAAACCTTGCACTACTTGCTATGCGTGATTTCTTCCAGCCGACCGTTTGCTCCGATAACGGCGCGGAAATTACCGCCCAGCGCTTTAGGTGGTTTGCCGCTGATAATCCAATGTTCTCCTTCTTTTCTCACCCGATATGGCTTTTGCGCTTGAGCGGTTTGTTCACCGTAATGCTGCGTCACATAAATTTCGGCCAGCCGCAGGACTTGCTGCTCGGTAACAGGTTGTGCGCCGCCGTCCGCGCTCACTGCCAAAGACGGATAAATGAACATACAGGTCAGAAACCAATGATGGATTTTCATTTTTCAGTCAGCCTTTCCTGCACGCCTCAAACCTCGCCCGCCTGCTGCACAATTTTCGCCAGTTTCAAAGTGTTTTCAAGCTGTTGCAGCACAGTATCGTCGTATGCCGCGCCTTTGCCGGTTACGGCGAGCTGCAAGATGCTGTCGGTGAGGCGGACGATGCGCCACATCAGTTCGCGTTCGTATTTTTTCAAACTGTCGAGGTCGGCTTCTTCGGGCAGGTCGGCGGCGAGCGTCGCGCCCAAGTCGGGCAACTGTTCAAACAAACGCGCCACGATATGCGAATGCGCCCCCGCCTGCTTTTCCGCGTGCAGCACGTCATGTTTTGCCGCTTGGAAAAACTGCTCCTGCGCCGTCAGCGCGGAACCGTAATCGCGCGTCTGCGTATGCGCCAAACGCGCCTGCTTGAGCAGCTCGCGGATTTTTTCAGACGGCGTATTCGCGCCTTCGATTTTTAATTCAGCAATAAAATCAGCGTCTTCCTGAGTAATTCGCACGCTGACGGGGATACGATTTGTCGCATTCATATTCATTTGATTTGGTTTGTATTCATTTGTATGCAAATATACAAGATGAAATGACAAGGCGCAATATTTGAAATGGTTTATTTTTGTAAACCCTAAAATGCGCTGAAACACGTTTGCGGATACATGGGGAGAACCGAGCTTTTCCTTTATAATCCATCCATCTATTTTTCACTTATTTCAAGCAGGTTCACCATGTCCAAACCCACTCTCCTCCTCGTTGACGGCTCTTCTTATCTCTACCGCGCTTATCACGCGATGGCGCAGTTGTCCGCGCCTGATGGTGCGCCGACGGGTGCGCTTTACGGCGTGTTGAACATGCTGCGCCGGCTGCGGGCGGATTATGTACATGATTATTGTGCGGTGGTGTTTGATGCGAAAGGCAAGAATTTCCGCCACGAGATGTTCCCCGACTATAAGGCGACGCGCCCGCCGATGCCGGACGATTTGCGCCCGCAAGCGGAAGCCTTGCCGGATTTGGTGCGGCTGATGGGCTGGCCGGTGTTGGTCATTCCGCAAGTCGAAGCGGACGACGTTATCGGCACGCTGGCGGCGATGGCAGGCGAAGCGGGTTGGAATGTGGTGGTGTCCACCGGCGATAAGGACATGGCGCAGCTGGTGAACGAGCGCGTG
>CAKARM010000118.1:0-6759 GCA_916720585.1 uncultured Neisseria sp. | reverse complement strand
AACAGGCTTATCCCGTCATTCTCGTTACCAGCGGGCGGCTCGGCAGCATCAACCATACCCTGCTCAGTTTCGCCGCGCTCAAACAATACGGCATCAGCCTGCACAGCCTGATTTTCAACCACATCCACGACAGCCGCGACGAACACATCGCCCAAGACAGCTTGGCATATCTAAAGGGTCGTCTGAAAACAGATTTCCCCGATGCGGAGTGGATAGAGTTGGATAAGGTAGAGACGGACGAAAGGTCGTCTGAAAACGATTAAAACATGAAATCCATCAATCTAAACACCATGAATCCCCCTTTGAATTGGCAAGACAAACTTCCCGAAGAACTGCCGCAAGGCTGGAACGAACGCGCCGCCGCTTTGTGCCAAGCGCAATCGCTGACCGCCGCCTTACGCGCCTTGGGCGGCAGCTTTATGGTAAAAGTGCTGTATATGGGCGAACTGGACGGGCTGGGTAATCCGTTTGGCGGAAACCATGCCGAAACCGCCGCCCCGCAATTCGTCCGCGACGTTTTGCTGCATCTGGACGGCGTGCCCGTCGTACAGGCGCGCAGCGCGTGCGGCCTGCAATCTCAAGCCTGGCGCGGCGTTTTGGATTGCGGCACGCAGCCTTTGGGCGAGCGGCTGTTTGACGGCACGCTGCCCTTGAAGCGTTCGGCATTCGAGTTTTGCCTGATGGAAAACGCAGGCGGTCAGGATGATTTCAGACGACCTGTCGCTGCCCGCAGGTCTTATTTCGATTGGGATGGCGAGGTGTTGGAGCTGACGGAATATTTTTTGGCGGGGTTGGCGCAGTTTGTGTAGGGCGCGGATATGCCGTTTTTGTATCTTTCTGTAAAAGTTGGGGATAAGGGTCTAAATAAAATAGTAAAATCTAAAAATTGATTTATAATGAACATAATACGCTAAGCAATAATTACAAATTGATTTATTATACCAATAACATATTTTTCACATTCGCATGAAGATAAGACGTGTTCTCTTACATTTTTTCCCGCGCTATGCCGTCGGACGGATGGTCATATACGGCAAATTGATGCGCATCGACAAGCCTATCGGCACGTTGCTGTTGCTTTGGCCGACCTATTGGGCGTTATGGGTCGCTTCGGAAGGCATTCCGGAAGCGGATATTTTTTGGGCGTTTACCGCCGGTACGTTCTTTATGCGCAGCGCAGGCTGCGTGATCAACGACTTTGCCGACCGCGATTTTGACGGTTCGGTCGAGCGCACGAAAAACCGCCCCTTTGCCCGCGGGTTGGTTTCTAAAACCGAAGCGATTCTGCTGACCGTCATCCTCTGCCTGCTTGCCGCCCTCTGCATGACGCCGCTGAACCTGTTGACTTGGGTGATGAGCGTTCCCGCGCTGTTTTTGGCGATGACTTACCCCTTTACCAAACGGTTTTTCCCGCTGCCGCAGTTTTATTTGGGGCTGGCGTTTTCTTTCGGGATTCCGATGGCGTTTGCCGCCGTCCGCAGCGGCGTGCCTTCTACGGCGTGGCTGATGTTTACCGCCAATGCTTTGTGGACGCTTGCCTACGACACGATTTATGCGATGTCGGACAAGGAAGACGATTTGAAAATCGGGATTAAAACTTCGGCCATCACGTTCGGCGATCACGATATTTCCGCTTCCATGCTCTGCCATTTTTGGTTTACCGCGCTGATGGCGGTGTTGGGCGTGAAAATCGGCGCGACATGGCCGTATTGGATCATGCTGCCTGCGGTGGTGTGGCTGCAAATCGGTCAATACCATGCCATCAAAACGCGCGACCGCCAGACTTGTTTTAAAGTGTTTTTGGATAACAACTATATCGGCCTGCTGTGGTTTTTGGGTTTGGCGGGGCATTATTTGTGGGCTTTGGCTGCCACGCGGTTGTAAGGCAATAAAATGGTTAACACGTCGTCTGAAAAGGTTTTCAGACGACGTTTTGTGTTTTTAGGGAAGGGCGGATTGATGGATGGCGGCGGGGTTTTATCTGGTATCCGAACTCGCGGTAAACCATTTGCCGCCGTTTTCAGACGACCTTGTGTATGGGTTAAGAAATATCAAAGAAACAGCGTTTCTTGTTAGCAATCTGAGTGTAAATTGCGTGTTCAGGATTGAGGTTTGTACAGACAGTCGGTACAATTCCATTTCATTTTGCCACATCAAAAGAGATTTCTATGAGCCTTATCGGCGAAATTTTGCCTTTGTCCCATATCGTTTTGGACTTGGAAGTCGGCAGCAAAAAACGCTTGTTTGAAGAAGCAGGCCTGCTGCTTGAACATGAAGCAGAATTACCTCACGGCGATGTCTTCGACTGCCTGTTTGCCCGCGAAAAGCTGGGTTCGACCGGCTTGGGGCAGGGCGTCGCCATTCCGCACGGTCGTCATGCCTGCGTGAAAAAAGCCACTGGCGCGTTTATCCGCACAAAAGAACCGGTCGCTTTCGATGCGCCCGACGGCAAACCCGTATCCCTGATTTTCACTTTGCTGGTGCCGGAAAATGCGACCGGCGAGCATTTGGAAGTCTTGTCCAAACTGGCGGGCAGGTTCTCGCAAAAAGCCGTCCGTGAAGCCTTGATGTCCGCGACCTCTGCCGAGGAGGTGCGCAAACTTCTGGCAGAAGAGTAAAGAATGCCCAGTATATCCGTCCGCCGCCTGTTTTCCGATAATCAGCACAAGCTCCAACTTGCTTGGGCGGCAGGCAATTCGGGTGCGGACAACCGCATCGGAGTAGAGGCTGACAAACCCGTTTTGGCGTTGGTCGGCCATTTGAATTTTATCCATCCCAATCAAATCCAAGTCGTCGGCGTTGCCGAAGCCGAATATCTCAAGCGTCTCGAATCGGGCGAGTTGAATTATGACTTCGGCGAACTCTTCGATATCCCCATGTCGCTGGTCATTGTTGCCAACGGTCTGGCGGTTTCGCCCAAATTGCGCGATTACTGCCATAAAAACGACATCCCGCTCTTGACTTCCAAGCTCGAAAGCCCGTATTTGATGGACGTGTTGCGGATTTATCTGCAACGCACGTTGGCGACCTCCATCGTCAAACATGGCGTATTCCTCGATGTATTTGAAGTCGGCGTGTTGATTACCGGTCATTCCGGCTTGGGTAAAAGCGAGTTGGCGTTGGAATTGATTTCGCGCGGACACAGCCTGATTGCCGATGATGCGGTCGAGCTTTTCCGCACCGGCCCCGAAACGCTCGAAGGCCGTTGCCCGCCGATGCTGCGCGATTTTCTTGAAGTGCGCGGGTTGGGCATACTCAACATCCGCCACATTTTCGGCGAAACCTCCATCCGTCCGAAAAAAATCCTCCAGCTGATTATTAACCTTGCCGCTGCCGACGATGATTACATGAAGCAGCTCGACCGCTTGAGCATACGCACGGAAACCGAGTCCATCCTCAACGTTAACGTCCGTTCCGTCACCCTGCCTGTCGCCGTGGGCCGCAACCTTGCCGTATTGGTTGAAGCGGCAGTGCGCAACTACATCCTCCAGTTGCGCGGCAAAGACAGTACCAAAGAATTCCTCGAACGCCATCAAACACAACTCAAAGAAAACGAACAAAACCATGAAAATCGTCCTGATTAGCGGATTGTCCGGCTCGGGCAAGTCCGTTGCCCTCAAACAGCTTGAAGACCTCGGCTATTTCTGCGTGGACAACCTGCCGCTGGAAATGCTGCCTTCGCTGGTGCTGCACCATATCGAGCGCGCCGATGAAACCAAACTCGGCGTGAGCGTCGATGTCCGCTCCGGCATCAACATTCAGGAAGCGCAGGAGCAAATCCAATACCTGCGCGATGAAGGCCATCAGGTCGAAGTATTGTTTGTTGAGGCAGAAGAAAGCGTGCTGGTGCGCCGTTTTTCCGAAACGCGGCGCGGCCATCCGCTGTCGGGGCTGAACCTTACCCTGCTGGAAAGCCTGCAAAAAGAGCGCGAATGGCTGTTCCCGCTTAAAGACATCGCCTACTGCATCGATACATCCAAAATGAACGCGCAGCAACTGCGTTACGCCGTTCAACAATGGCTCAACATCGAGCGCAGGGGGCTTTTGGTTATCCTCGAATCTTTCGGCTTCAAATACGGCGTGCCGAACAACGCCGATTTCATGTTCGATATGCGCAGCCTGCCCAATCCCTATTACGATCCCGAGCTGCGCCCCTACACCGGCATGGACGCCCCCATTCAAGCGTATCTCGACCAGCAGCCCCTGGCGCAGGAAATGGTGGACGACATCGACCACTTTATGAACCACTGGCTCCCGCGCCTGCAAAAAGAAAGCCGCAGCTACGTTACCATCGCCATCGGCTGTACCGGCGGACAGCACCGTTCCGTCTATGTCGTCGAAAAACTCGCCCAACGCCTGCAAGGACATTACGAACTGCTGGTCCGCCACAGACAGGCGCAAAACCTGTCCGGACGCTGATTCCCCTTTTCAGACGACCTTTTCGATATTTAGTGGATTAAATTTAAATCAGGACAAGGCGACGAAGCCGCAGACAGTACAAATAGTACGGCAAGGTGAGGCAACGCCGTACTGGTTTAAATTTAATCCACTATAAAAGGAGAAAACCATGAAACACATCCTCACCCTCGCACTCGCCTGCACACTCGCCGCCTGCGCCACCGAAGTCCCCGCCTACCGCTGGCACCGCACCGGCGCAAGCGAATCCGAAGTTTCCCGTCAAATCAACGTTTGCAAATCACAAGCGCAACACGACGCAAAACACGGTCAGACGCCCAAATCCCTTGAACAATGTATGGACGAAGCCGGCTACTACCGCTACGAACACGGCAACCTCTAAACCTTGAGCGCCCCAAACCAAAAGGTCGTCTGAAAAACCTCGAAGGCTTTCAGACGACCTTTGCACAGAAAACGGACAAACCTCAGGTCATCCGAAAACACCGCCGAACCACTTTTCAGACGACCCACCGCAAATCAGACAGAAAGAAAAAACATGGCAATCCAATGGTTTCCCGGCCACATGAACAAAGCAAAAAAAGCCATCGCCGAGCGCGCCAAAAGCGTCGACATGGTGATTGAAATGCTGGACGCACGAATGCCCGCCTCCAGCGAAAACCCCCTGCTTGCCCAGCTTTCCAAAGGCAAACCCAAACTCAAAATCCTCAACAAACAAGACCTTGCCGACCCCGAACGCACCAAAATCTGGCTCGAACACTACAACAGCCGCCCCGACACCCGCGCCATCGCCCTCGACTCCTCCGAAACCGGCGCACACGGCAAAATCACCCAAGCCTGCCGCGCCATGATTCCCCATCGCCAAGGCATAGACAAACCCCTGCGCGTCCTCATCTGCGGCATCCCCAACGTCGGCAAATCCACCCTCATCAACGGCATGATAGGCAAAAAATCCGCCAAAACCGGCAACGAACCCGGCATCACCAAAGCCGAACAACGCCTTTTCCTCGCCGACGACTTCTGGCTCTACGACACCCCCGGAATGCTGTGGCCGAAAATCATCGTCGAAGAAGGCGGCTACAACCTCGCCGCCGGCGGCGCAGTCGGACGCAACGCGCTGGACGAAGAAGAAGTCGCCCTTGAGCTTCTAGACTACCTCCGCCGCCACTACCTCCCCATGCTGCAAGAACGCTACCAAGCCGATAAAGACCCCAGCAGCCACTGGGACGACAACTCATGGCTCGAGTGGGTAGCCAAAAAACGCGGCGCAGTCCTCAGCGGCGGACGGGTCAACTACCAAAAAGCCGCCGAAAACATCCTCACCGACTTCCGCGAAGGCAAAATCGGCAGAATCACCCTCGAAACACCGAACCAATGGGAAACATGGCTCAAAAAAGCCCGCCAAAAAGAAGCCGAACTCAAAGCCGTGCGTGAAGCCAGAAAAGCAGAACGCAAAGGGCAGAAGCCTGCGGACGAGTAGGGCAGTATAGTGAAATGCCAAAAGATGTTTCACTGCCCTCAAAAAGGTCGTCTGAAACCTCAGATAGATTGTTCAGACGACCTGTTTGTAAAATTTAAAACCAATATATAAAAAAGAAAAGAACCCTTATCCAAGGCTGACTGACCAATATTAAAACAATTAAATCTTAACGTTATGACTGAAAAACTCCCTCCAGACGCGCTGATTGAAGCCGCGCTTTTGACCCAAACCGAACCCCTAAACGAAAAATCCATGCGCGAATTGTGTGTGCCGCCGCTGTCTCAGGACAAATTAATCGACGTGCTGGCGCAGTTGAAAACGCGTTGGCAGGGCAGGGCGTTGCAACTGGTGCATACGCACGAGGGCTGGCGGTTTCAGATTGCGCAGGCGGCATTCGAGCGGCTGGGCAGCCTTCAGGAGCAGCGTGCGCCGCGCTATTCCCGCGCTGTGATGGAAACGCTGGCAATTATTGCCTACCAGCAGCCGGTGACGCGCGGCGACATTGAGGGCATACGCGGCGTGGCGGTGTCGCAGAACGTGATGCAGACCTTGCAGGACAGAGGCTGGATTGAAGTGATCGGGCATCGTGATTCGGTCGGGCGGCCTGCATTGTGGGCGACGACGCCGACGTTTTTGAGCGATTTGCGCTTGGACAGTTTGGAAGATTTGCCGCCGCTGACGGAATTGGGCGAATTGGTCTTGCCTGATTTGATCGAAACGCCGCTGACAGGCGAAGAAGAGGAGCAGGAAGACGCACCGGAACGGCTGATTAATTAAATCAGGCAGGATTGGCAAAGGTCGTCTGAAAACTGGAAATATAGTGGATTAACTTTAAACCAGTACGGCGTTGCCTCGCCTTAGCTCAA
>CAKARM010000117.1:0-6773 GCA_916720585.1 uncultured Neisseria sp. | reverse complement strand
TGTACTGTCTGCGGCTTCGTCGCCTTGTCCTGATTTAAATTTAATCCACTATAGGAAGGTAAGGTCGGGTATGGCGTTTTCTTTTTACTGGAAGGGTCGTCTGAAATTTTTCAGACGACCTTTTTGTCTTTGGTTTTAAAGATAATGTTTTAAAACGCTTACGGATTTTCACCATACGGGGAAATTTTCGTCACGCGCCGGCGTTTTTGGTGCAGGGGGCGGGTTTGTTCCGGCTGGAAAATGTAATTAAAGGGGCGAAGTTGCAGCGTCTGCCACAGGCGGTCCAGGTTGCGGGTGGCGGCGGCGCGGGTTTGTTCTGTGTCGGGCGTGAGGAAAATGTGCAGGGCTTTGCCGTGTTGCTCGACGCGGTATTCTTGGATGAGGTCGTCTGAAATCATGGCGCGGCGGATGAAGTCGGCGTAGAGGGCGTAAGGTTCGCCGTTTGCCGTGCGTGCGTCGAGGATGTCGTCGCAGCGTCCTTCGATGGCGCTGATGCGGGCGAATGCGCTGCCGCAGGGGCAGGGGGCGTCGTTGGCAATCAAAACGTCGTCGAGGCGGTAGCGGATAACGGGTTGGCTTTTGCGGTTGAAGTCGGTAATGATGGGGGCGAAGCGGCCGCTTTCGCGGTCTATCCAGTCTTTTTCGATATAGACCATGTCTTCGTTCAGATGCAGGTTGCCGTGGGCGCAGGTGTGGGCAAGGAAGCCTTCGGTGCATTGGTAGATTTGGTGAACCGGCGTGCTGAAGCGTTGTTCGATGCGGGTCTTGACTTGCGGTTCCAAGACTTCGGCAACGGAGATGATTTTTTTGGGGTGTATGGCGAGGTCGGGGTGTCGGGCAAGCTGCTGCAATACTTGTGCGGGGGCGATGAGGATGGTGGGCTTCTGCACGTTGAGCCTTGGGATGTGCGCGTCCAAGGCTTCGAGCAGGTCGTAAAACTCAAAGCGTATCAGCGGGCTTTTGACGGCGGTGTAGAGGTTGCTGTTGGCGCGCAGGAAGAAGGCGATGCTGTGGCGGGCGAGGTAGGGGTGGGGCAGCATGCGTTTGAGCATATAGCCTGCCCACAGGGCGGATTCTTCGGGGGAAACGAGGAAAATACCCCTGTTGCCGCTGGTGCCGGTGGAAAGACCGACGGTGATTTCTTTGCCCGAGGTCGTCTGAAAAACGGGGCTGAAGTCGCGGCTTTCTTCGGCTTTGAGTGCGACGGAGAGGGCGTCTTTTTCGCTGATGCCGTAGGCGTTGATGTCGGCGAAATGCTGCATGAAGATGCGTTTGTTGATAACGGGGTAGTCTTGCAGCTTGGCGCTGTGGGGGTAGAAGCGGCTGTTGTGGTTTGTCAAAAGGCGGTCGAGCTGTTTTTGCTGGTGTGCTTCAAGGGCGGCGCGTTCCGTGTAGTTTCGGGTGTGGAAAAAGGATTTGAGGATTTGCCATTTTGAAGGTTTCATGGTGTGTTCTTTTGTGCAGTTGAGGGGCTTTGCTCGTCGGGTTTTCAGACGACCTGCTTTAATCCAAACCTTCCATGCCCAATCGACGCAAGGTGGGTTCGCAATGGCTGGGAACGAGGATGATTTCGCGGTTGCGGCGGTGGAGGTCTTGCAGGCGGTCTATGGTGGCTTGGACGGCGGTGCGGTTTTGGGCGATAAGGCTGGTAAGGGGGTTGGGGCGGCGGTTGTGGCTGATGGTCGCAAACCGCCAAACGGCGTCGGCAATCAGGAAAAATTCTCCGGCTATCAGCCCGTATTGTCCGGCGGCATGGCCGGGCAGGGCGACGGCAATCAAATCGGCACTGATGCGGTAGCCTTTTTCAAACGGGTAAAACGCTTCGTCAAGGCGGACTTCGGGCATATCTTCGATAAAGCGGGCGCGCTGCGGCAGGTCTTGGGGCAACAGCTCGCGCAGGAAGCCTTGTTTGACTTCGATGATGCGGTTGGTCAGGCTTTCGGGTTTGTCGGTACGGTAAACAAAATCGTAGGCGGCGCGGGAAAGGATGATTTCTGCGTCGGGGAAGTCTTTGAGGCCGGCAATATGGTCGGCGTGCAGGTGAGACAGGAAGATTTGGTTGATGTCGTGCGCGGCATCGCCCAAACGCTCGCGTATGGTCGGTTGGCTGAGTGTGACGGGCGTGGTCAGCGCGTAAAATTTTTCGGGAAATCGGCGGCAGGCTTGGAAAAAGCGGGGTGCGTAGCCGGTATCGAACAGCAGGTTGCCGCCTTGGTGGGTGATGTGGGCGGTCATGGCGGGAAAGGCGGCTTTACGCAGGCTGCCGCCCCGTTCGACCATACATTCGGGATGGGTGCAGTAGCCGGTGTGGTAGAAACGGATGTCCATAGCTTCAGCCTTTCAGGGAACGGGCGTATTGCCGCAGTCCGTCGGCAATGCTGATTTGGGGTTCGTAGCCGAGCAGCGAACGGGCGCGGCTGATGTCTAGGGTTTGGTCGAAGGAAATCGTGCCTATGCTGTAACGGGTGACGAGGGGTTCGCGAAAGGAACGGGTCAGCCGCGCCTGCATTTCCAGTAGGCGGGCAACGCTGTCAATCAGGCGGTAGGAGACGGGTTTCAGACGACATCCCAGATGCAGGGTATCGATGATTTGCCGGTAGAGTGCGGCGATGGTTTGCGGCTCGCCGTTGGTGATGTTGAACGGCATGGCGCGGGGCACATCGGCTTTAGCTGCCAACAGAAGGGCATGGACGACGTTGCCCACGTAGGTCACGTCCACTAATGCGCCGCCTGCTTCGCGGCCGCTGCGCCGAATCAGTGGCAGAAAGCCTTTTTCGGAGATTTTGAGCAGGCGCGGCAGGACGGCGGTATCGTATTCGCCGAAAATGCCGCGCGGACGGATGATGACGCTGGAGAGGTCGGTGGCGGCGGCGACTTCTTGTTCGGCAAGGAATTTGGTGTAGGCGTAGTCGTTGACGAAGTGGCGGCTGACGAAGGTTTCGGGGACTTTATGCTGGTCGAGGTAATCGAAATAGATGCTGGGCGTGGAAACGTGTATCAGCTTGCCGATATGGTGCTGCCGCATTGCCGCTAAGACGTTTTGCGTGGCGGTCACGTTGGCGCGGTAAAAATCTTCGTAACGCCCCCATGGCGAAGACAGGGCGGCGCAATGGAACACGATATCGGCATCGGAAAACGCCTTTAGGGTCTGATTGCGGTCGGACAAATCGAAGGCATGAAATTCCGTCTCCAGCATTTTGCCGATTTCGGCATTGCGCCCACAGGCGGCTACTTGCCAGCCTTGGGCAAGCAGCGTCTGCACGAGGTTGCGCCCCAGTCCGCCGGTAGCGCCGGTGACGATGGCTTTTTTCATGGTTTTTCCCAAACCAGCGCACCCAAGCCCACGCCTGCGGATGTGCCGAACAGCAAAACTTTATCGCCCGAGCGGACGGGGAAGTCGGTCAGCAGGTGGTGCAGCGCGGAGGGGATGGAAGCGGAGATTTGGTTGCCGTGGGTATTGAAAATATCGACGATTTTGGCGGGGTCGAGTTTCAGACGACTGATGATGTGTTGCAAAGCGCCGCGGCTTGCCTGATGCGGAACGATCCAGTCTATGTCTGCCAACGTCAAATCCGCCTGCGCCAACGTTTCATCCAAGAAGTCGGGTATGGCTTCGGCGGCAAGTTTGTAGAGCTTTTTGCCGTTCATGTGGAAATAGGCTTGGGAGACATAGCTTTCGGGATGTTTGGACGGGTGGTTTTCATAGCCGCCCGCGGGAATGGTGCAAAATTCGTAGCCTTCGGGATGTACTTCGAATTTGCTTGTCAGCACGCCGCCGCGTTCAGACGACCTGATGACTGCCGCCGCCGCGCCGTCGCCGAAAATGGTCGAACTGTGAAAATCGTTCCAGTCCAAGCCGACAGAGGCGACATCGCAGCTGATCAATAAAATGGTGGGATATTTGTGTAACAGCGAATCCGCCAAATCCAAGCTGCGTAAGAACGACAAACAGGTCATATTGACGTCGAATGCGGCAATCGGGTGCGTGGGCTTCAGCAGCCGTAATGTATGCGCGGCGTTGAAGGGAATGCATTGACGGTCGATGCCCGAAGCGTTGATGACGCAATCCACATCGTCAATCGTGATGCCTGCCGCCGCCAGCGCATTTTTTGCGGCTTGAAGCTGCATCGCATCGGCAGATTCGTCGTCCGCCAGAAAGTAGCGTTGCGCCAAGCCGCTGAGTTTTTCGGTGCGGCCTTCTTTGATGCCGAGCAGGGCATCGATTTCGGTGGAAGGAACCAGCCGCGAAGGCAGTCCTTTGCCTGTGCCGATGATGTTGAGACGGAGGGATGGGTTCGGATGAGTTGTTTGCATAATATATCCGCTAGTGAGTAATACTTCAGCATAGTATTAATATTTTGTCATTGTCAACGTTTATATCCGCGGCCAACTCAAAAAAAGGTCGGCTGAAAACCTGTAAACGGCTTTTCAGACGACGTTGCCAATATCTTTGTAAAACTGACTATCAGCCCATCAGCCAAACCACCAAATGCACCATGCTCGGCCCGATGATGACCATAAACAGCCCCGCCAAAATCATGGTCAGGCTCGCCATCACGCCTTCGGTTTCGTGGCGTTGTCCGGCGCGGGAAGTACCGAAGCCGTGGGCGGCGTTGCCCAGTGCGACACCGTTGGCGGTGTGGAAGCGGATGCGGGTGAACGCTAAAAACAAATCGCCGAATATCATGCCGACAAAGCCGGTGATGATGGTGAACAGCGATACCAGCGACGCCGAGCCGTGGATTTCACTTGCCAGCACGACGGCAAACGGCGTGGAAATCGAGCGCGCCATCAGGCTGTTGGTGACTTCGCTGTCGAAGTGGAACATATTGCCCATCAAAAACGCGCTGGCCACGCCGACGAACATGCCGACCAAAATCGCTATCGACAGGATGGGAAGCTGGCGGCGGATGACCTCGCGGTTTTCGTAAATCGGGATAGCGAAGGCGACCGTTACCGGCGTGAGCAGGAAAACGATGCCTTGCGTGTATTTGTGGTAAGTGTCGTAGGAAATGCCCAAAAGCAGCATCAGAACGATGGTGCTGACCGAGACGGTCACAACGGGCGAGAAAATCATCAGCGGTTTTTTACGGTAGATTTTTTTCGCCACAAAATAGGCGAAGCAGGTCCAAACAAAGCAGGCGAGCGCGGCGTAATCCATTTTAATTCCCTATCAGGCGTGCAGTTTTTTATGCAGACGGCGTTTCCAGCGGTAGCAGAAATTCAGCGTCAATGCCGTGCTGATCATCACCAGCGCGGTACCGACCGCAATCGTCAGCACCAGCCGCCAACCTTCGGAAAGAAGCAAATCGCGGTATTGCAATACGGAAACCATAATCGGAATAAAGAAAAACACCAACTCGCCCAACACCCATTTCGCGCCGCGCTCGACCATACCGGTTTTAATCACGCCCAAACCCAACAGCGCAAGCATCAAAAACAGCCCCAATACGCCCGAAGAAACAGGCAGATGGGCAAAGCGCACCATCAAATCCGACACCAGCCACACCAAGCCGACTACGGTAAGCTGCAAGGTCGTCTGAAAAAATCGCGTCAGCGTATCCATAAGGTTTATCCATCCGTAATCCAAAACGAAGGCTTGATTATAAGGACGCGGTTTACGCATAATATGAATTATCTGCATCAAAATCATGCAAAAGAGGAATAATGGACTTCAAAAGCCTGCACTGCTTCGCCGAACTCGTGCGCCTGCAAAGTTTTTCCGCCGCCGCATCCGCGCTCAACCTGACCCAGCCTACCGTCAGCAAAACCATACAGGCATTGGAAGAAGAACTGGGCGTGCCGCTGTTGGTTAAAGAAAACGGCCGCAAAAAACGCCAGGTCGCCACCACACCCATCGGCGAAGAAGTGTACCGCCACGCGCTGAACCTCCTGCACGAACGCGACCTGCTGCTCGCCCGCATCGACGGCTACCGCCACATCAAAAGCGGCACGCTGCGGCTGGGTTTGGCACTGCTCGGCAGCGACCTGCTCAGCAACGCCCTGTTCCGCTTCCGCCGCCAATGGCCCGGCATCGAATTGACCTTCCTCGAACAAGGTTCGCTCGCCATCGAACAATCCCTACGCAACAACGAACTCGACGCCGGACAACTGCTCGCCCCCGTCCACGAAGACTTCGACAGCATTACCCTCTGCGACTACCCGCTCGTCGTCCTCATGCCGCGCGCCCAAGCCCGCCATGCCGCCCTCAGCCTCAAAAGCCTGCAACACGAACCGTTTATCCTCTTCGGCTCAGGGTTTTCCCTCAACGAAACCATCCAAAACGCCTGCCGCAGCCAAGGCTTTACCCCCAACGTCGTCTGCCGCACCGGACAATGGGACCTGCTCGCCGACATGGTGGCGCACCATATGGGTATCGCCCTTCTGCCCGAATACTACGCCCGCAAAATCAATCCTGACACATTTGCCGCCGTCCCGCTGACCGAACCCGAAATCCGCTGGCAACTGACGATGGCCTGGAAAAAACACCAGCGTCCCACCCCCGCGCTCAGGGCTTGGCTCGACATCGTCAGGGAAGAGTTCAGAAAATAGAAAAAGGTCGTCTGAAAACTTTCAGACGACCTTTTTATCAACTGTAAATCTCAGCCCCTTTCTTCACAAACTCGACCGCTTTTTCCTCCATGCCCTGCCGTTGGGCTTTTTGCCTGTCGGCGTAGTCGCGCACTTCCTGCGTGATTTTCATCGAGCAGAATTTGGGGCCGCACATTGAGCAGAAGTGGGCGATTTTCGCGCCTTCGGCGGGCAGGGTTTCG
>CAKARM010000116.1:0-6835 GCA_916720585.1 uncultured Neisseria sp. | reverse complement strand
ACCTTTTTATCTTTTGAGGTTTATACGCCCTGTTTCAAGCTGGCTTCGATGAAGCCGTCCAAATCGCCGTCCAATACGGCTTTGGTGTTGCCGACTTCGTAGCCCGTGCGCAAGTCTTTGATGCGTGAGGAGTCCAAGACGTACGAGCGGATTTGGCTGCCCCAACCCACATCGGACTTGCCTTCTTCCAACGCCTGTTTCTCTTCGTTGCGTTTGCGCATTTCCAATTCATACAGTTTGGATTTCAACATTTCCATCGCAGCGGCTTTGTTGGCGTGTTGCGAACGGTCGTTTTGACACTGCACCACAATCCCCGTCGGCTCGTGGGTAATGCGCACGGCAGAGTCGGTTTTATTGATGTGCTGACCGCCCGCACCTGATGCGCGGTAGGTGTCGATACGCAAATCGGCGGGGTTGATTTCGATTTCGATGGAATCGTCGATTTCGGGGTAAACGAACACGGATGAGAACGACGTATGGCGTTTGTTGTTCGAGTCAAACGGCGAGTAGCGCACCAAGCGGTGAACGCCGGTTTCCGTGCGCAGCAAACCGTAGGCGTATTCGCCTTCCACGCGGATGGTGGCGCGGTTGATGCCCGCGATTTCGCCGTCGTCTTCTTCGAGGATTTCGATTTTGAAGCCTTTGCGCTCGGCGTAGCGGCTGTACATGCGAAACAGCATACCCGCCCAGTCTTCCGCTTCCGTACCGCCCGCGCCTGCGGTGATGTCGATAAAGCAGTTGTTCGGGTCGGCGGGCTGGTTGAACATCCGTTTGAACTCCAAATCCGCCATCTGTTTTTCCAGTCCCGCCACGTCTTCCTGCACGGCGGCGAACCCTTCTTCGTCGTTTTCTTCGACGGTCATTTCGATCAGCATTCGGTTGTCTTCAATGCCCGTCGCGATGTTGTCGAGCGTCAACACGATGCCTTCAAGGATTTTGCGCTCTTTGCCGATTTCTTGGGCGCGTTTCGGGTCGTTCCACAGCTCAGGGTCTTCGGAAAGGCCGATGACTTCTTCCAATCGGTCTTTCTTGCCCTGATAGTCCATATAGACGCGGATGTCTTCGCTGCGCTTTTCCAAATCGTTCAGGGTGTTGTTGAGCTGGTTGATTACTTCGGCTTCCATGATTCTTGTGTGCTTTCAGAATTTTAGGGGCGTATTGTAAGGGATTTGCGGGCTTTTTTCTATGATAAAGGTCGTCTGAAAACCTGAATCTCAAGTTTTCAGACGACCTTATATATTGGCATCTTTAGGTTCGCCCCCTCCGCCAGCCATGTGGCGGATTCCTATCCGATCTGACCGGATTATTTATTCAGACGCTGCCATTGTGCGGGAGTGTAGGTTCGGGTAGTGGTTTTCTCATTGCCACGACGGTCGGTTCGGGTTTCAGTTACCACGACCTTGTCCTCGTCAGAGGTATCGACTGAACGGGAGTAGAACAACGTCAGAATATACTCGGGGCTGTAACGGTAGCGTTCTTCGATATGGGTGCAGCAGTCGACTTCATTCGTCACAATCAGGGCTTTTTGTTTGTTGTCGACGCGGAACATACCCATGTAATTCTTGGTCAATTCAGTCAGTGAATAATTGGAGCCAAAATAACCATACTCGCCTTGCTCGTAGATGTCGTATGTAGGAGAGTTTTTAGGGCCTTTATTGCCGGTTGCAACGGCAATATCCTTGCGTCCGTCAAAGGTGAAGTCTTTCATAATCAAAGGGCTTTTTGCCGCAGAGATTTTGCCGCCTTCGCCGCGTTCAAATATCAGGTCGTCACTCTTAAAAACATTTGTGGTTTCCTGCTTAGGGTGATACAAAAACACCGCGCCTTTGCCGCCGCAATGATTGTCTTTGCAGCCCTCGACAGAAATATGCGCCTGCCAGCCGTCGGGCAAATCAGTCACACGGAAAAATTCTTTTGCCTGAGCGCCAGCAGCAGCGAAAAGAGCAAATAGCATGAGGTATTTTTTCATCATAGTTCCTTTACGTTTAACCCCGACCGGGTAATCAAATCAAATTTATGCAGAAGAGTAACCCTCTTCATATCAGGCAGCAAGGGCAATTAAGCCAAACAGGTATTCTTTCATAATTTTCTTATCCTTGCTTTACAAAATGACAAAAGGTCGTCTGAAAGCAGGAAAGGTGTGCGGATAGGCGGGAAAGCTTCGTGCGTATGATGGCACGATTGGCGGCGTAGTTTATTCGGAAGTATTGCACATGGTATGTAAAGGTCGTCTGAAAATGTTTTTCAGACGACCTTTGGTTTGATTGAGAAGGGAGTAGTTTAGAAAGGCTGCACGCAGATTCCAAGTTTGCGTGATTTGCTGGTGTGTGATGTGCGGCGTTGCCCAATTCGACAGCCTGCACCCTAAAACCCCGCCCGATCCAATTCCTCCAACAGCGCAGGTCGGCGCGGTTTTTCGCTATATCGCTCCCTAATTTCGTCGGCAAAGTCTTCCATCGCCTGCCGTTGAGCGGAATATTGGCGGCGGAGGATCTTTAATTGGTTGAAGAGCTGGCGGTATTGCTTACGGTTGCTTGCTTCGTCGATTTCAACAGCAAAGATTTTCAGGTAGCAAGCCACGATTTGGTCGTGATACAGCTCTGGGAAAGACGGGGCAAAACGTTCCATCATGTACAACGAAAGATGTTGCTGCAATAGGGCGAGCAGCCGGTCGAATTCCTGTTCATGCTCCAATATTTCAGCTTGCAGCGAATATTGCCCCGACAAACGCGCAAGCAGGCAGTTGAATTCATTTGGCCATTCAGCGGCGGAAAACGTGGCTTTCCATGCCTCGTAATGCGGCAATGAAAGGCTGGTGGAAAACGCCAAATCTGCTGCGATTTCACGGACATCTTTGCCGGTTTCCTTCAATACATCGAAAAGTTGCAGCTTCCATTTGTGCGCTGTGCCGGGGGTTCCCTCAGCTTTGGCAATCTTGATTCCTTCACGCAAGAGGTGCTCCGCTTCTGCCCAGTCTTGCTGCCCGACAGCTTGCTCTACCGCGATTTGTCTGAATTGCGGCAGGTGCAGATGTCGTCTGAAATAATCCTGCGCGGCAGCAGTATCGCCTTTCGCCTGCAAAACCTGCCAACCCTCAAATGCCCAAAATTCATGTTCCCAACCCGACTTGGTAACAGCCAAACGTTTAGCCACATAATCTTGCCACGCCTGCCATTCGCGGCGCAGCCGCCAGATTCGGGCGCGGATTTGGTAGATTTTATTGCCTGCCTCCGAGAAATCAAAATAGCGGCTGTCGTCCAAACATTTGTCCAAAAAATTAATCAAACGCTTTGGGACGTTTTCCATGACCGCCTCTTCCAGCAGGTCGATTGCCATATACATAGCATCGCCCAACATACCGTCCGAATCGTCCGCCTTTTCAAAAGCATCCTGCAAACGCGGTATCAACAGAGGCAAAGCCTGTTGCAACGCCGCCGTCCCCTCCTGCGCCACATCTTCCAACCAGTTTTGCAGCCTGAAGCCCAAATCGGCGGCTTCGTAGTAATCATAATATCGGGTTCGGGAAAAGATGCTGGAGAGCTGCTGCCGATACGGATTGCCGCCCTTTTTAGTCTGCTGCGCTTCAGATTCGTCAGGCTGCCCCTCCGGCGTTTGAGCGCGCACCGCATACCACAACGCCGCCATATGCTTGCACGCCCAGCCATAAGGACAATCGCAGCCCCCGTCCTTAATGTACAAATCACTATCCAGCTTCAGCCATACCGAATAGTTTTCCGAACCGCACACCTCCGCCCGATAACGCCCTGAGGAAGTTTTTTGGACATCGCGAACCTTGCCCTGCTGAAAATACAGCAGACCGCGTTCGGCGATATGGGGCGGAAATAGGCGGGGTAGGTAGATACCGGACATGGTTGGCTTCCAAGAAGTTGTTGAAACATGGGGAGTTTACTGGTTTGGGCGACGTTTGGGGAGATGGAGGCGGAAAGATTTGTTTTACGAAGTGGCAAAAGGTCGTCTGAAAATGGGTTTCAGACGACCTTTGGGGTGGTTGGGAAGGGCTATGGTTTAAAGAGACCGCGTGCGTGCGTACCGCACACACCCTACAGACGGGTTTTGTGGGATTGCAGGTAGGGTGTGTGCCCAAAGGCACGCACGCGGTTGCAGGCTACGGCTTGTTGCCAAATCCGCAGGCTGCCCGACATGCCCAAGTGAATCAGCAGCACGCCTGTGTCAAAACGAATCAGCAGGTATTTGGCGCGGTGGCGGCATTCGCGCACCACCAGCCCGCGCAGGGTTTCGGGCAGCGCACTCGGGATTTGCCAACGCAGTTTGGGCTGGCGGACGGTTATGGCACAGACGGTTTGGTTGATGATGTGCGGGGCGATGCCGCGCAGGGTGGTTTCTACTTCGGGGAGTTCGGGCATGGAGGGGGTGATGTGTGGTTTGAGGGAGGGAGATTATAAGGGAAAGGGCAGGCTGAAAATGGAGTTTTGTGGTTTTCAGGCTGCCTTTGTCTTGCAAGCGTTGTGTAGCTGCTGTATTGGAAGATGGATAGAATATTCTTGAAAACGAAATTTTTTAGGCGTAAAATCCCTCTTAACGAAATTTATAGTTCAGAGTGGGTTTGTTATGACTTTCACAAAATCAAAAGAGATTGCTAATCTATTAGTTACAAATATTCCCCAAGATTTGCTTCTTGCAATACAGGAAGCATTAATTGTGGGGGCTGAGCGAGCTTATAATGGAACTAAACAGTTAGATAAAGGACATGTTAAAAATGCACGAGGGCAAATGAGACATTTTGAACAAAACCAAGCCTTTCATTCAGCACTCTTAACTCATGGTATTGATGTATCGGAATTGAGTGGGAATAAGATTGTTGTAGGACGAATAGGTATTTGGAATATTGCTCGTGGAACTGCCAACGATGATAATTGGCATAGCTTAAAAAGAAGTAAATCACGCCAATTACTCGCGCAAAAAAATGCTTTTATGGAGAATTTGGTCTATGGAAATTTGTTTGATGAAGAAAGTCCAAAAGAAGGAACTGTATTCTTTATAAGCAGCTTTTCTAAAAATGCAGATTCTCAATTAGAAAGACCCATATCTATTCAAATAGCTGTTTGCGATAAGTTTATGAATAATTGGTTGTTTATTGAGTCTATTGAGAAATTTATAGAAAGATATAACTTTGAACAAATAATTCAGCCACAAGAACAAAAAGACTTGGCAACTCCAGCCCTGAAAAGTGGTAAGCAAATGTATGGTACTTCAGAATGAGCAAAAATGGTATCTCAGGCTTTAATAGTGAGCGACTGCAGCAAATCATGACAATTCGTGGCTTAACTCAAGCACAACTTGCGGCAATGGTTGGGGTGTCCAATTCTACTCTAAGTAAGTGGAAGAATGGGCAGCACATGCCGGATATAGATGCGTTGAATAGATTAGCTAATATATTAGATGTTACTGCCGAATGGTTTACGCGACCAATTATCTCTGGTATTGAAATACCTTTATTTCGTAGTAATGCATCAGCATATAAACACGCACGCTTAATGTTGAAAGAACGGTTAAGCTGGCTAGAAGAAAGTGTAATGTATCTTTCTGAATATGTTGATTTTCCAAAGCAAATATTACCAAAGCGAGAATTTGTTAATCCAAAGGAAATTTCACAAATTGATATTGAGATTGCTGCCTTAGAATTCAGAGAAATAATGGGGCTTGGGCAAGCTCCAATTCAAAATTTATTATTAGCAGTAGAGGGAGCTGGTGTTATAGTTGTTAGAGAAATAACAGATATTTCTACTATTGAGGGACTGTCTACATGGGGCAAAGGAACAAAAATACCACTAATATTATTATCTGCTGATAAGGACAACTATTTCAGAAGCAGATTTGATTTGGCTCATGAATTAGGTCATTTAATTTTGCATAAGCATATACCAGATAAACTAAGGGATACTTTTTATAAAACTATGGAAGAGCAAGCCCATGCGTTCGCAGGGGCATTATTGTTGCCTGAAGATAGTTTCGTATCTAAAATTCGCATACCAACAACATTAGATGACTTGCTTATTCAAAAACAGTATTGGGGCATATCTGTTGCTGCAATTATTATGAGATTGCATAAACTAGGTTTAATAGACGATGATGCTAAAACAAATTTATTTAAGCGAAGGTCTGCTAGATGGGGGGCAAAATCTGAACCAGGTGATAAAGATAGGCAGCCTGAAAAACCAGTATTATTGAAAAGAACGATTGAGTTATTGATTAATGAAAAAATATTGGATATTGAAAATATGAAATCTTATTTTGGTTTAGGTCAGAAAGATTTAATTAATTTACTGGGATTAAATGTTGATTTTTTTGAAAGGAAAAATTCAAAGATTATTCCCTTTACGAAGCTAAAAAAATATTCTTAATTTACAAAGGCCGTCTGAAATTTTCAGACGACCTTTCCTTTTATCCTTTATTCAAGCCATCCCACTCCTTCATCAACCGCTTCACCGACACCGGATACGGTGTCTTCAATTCCTGCGCGAACAGCGACACTCTCAATTCTTCAATCATCCATTTAAACGCGGCGAGGTCGTCTGAAATCGGTTGTCCTTGTTTTATCAAGCTATCCGTTTTTTCCTGCCACATTTGTTCCAGCTCTTGAATATCGGCTTCGCGGGCTGCGTCACGGGCGGGGTTGCTGCTGTATTTTTCGAGGCGCAGGGTCATGGCTTTGAGGTAAATGGGGAGGCGCGGCCATTGTGCCCACGGGGTGCGGGTGGCAAAGCCGGCAGCGAGCAGGGTTTGCAGGCGTTGGCGCAGGAGGTGGGTGAGCGGGTGTTTGCCGAGTTTGCCGTTGAGTTCGGCGTAGGCGGCG
>CAKARM010000115.1:0-6858 GCA_916720585.1 uncultured Neisseria sp. | reverse complement strand
TCTGTACTGTCTGCGGCTTCGTCGCCTTGTCCTGATTTAGTTAATCCACTATATTTGGAATCGGCGCGGACGGAATGATGCTGTCCGCCAAATTGTCCGTGGTTACGTTGTTTTGTCCCAATGGATATTCGATTTGCGATTAGGTTGGTGTGTCAGAGGGAAGTTGTCCTCAAACAAAAAAAGGTCGTCTGAAAAGTTTCAGACGACCTTTTTTCAACAACATCTTAGCGGATGTTGACGTACGCGCCCGAGTGCAGGTCGCGCAGCAGGTTTGCTGTGGCTTGTTGGGCTTTTTGTCCGGACATGTATTGGCGTACGGCGTTGCGTTGGCGCTCTTCGGGCGTACCGGCGTCACGGACGTCGTTCAGCTTGATGATGTGCCAGCCGAATTGCGTGCGTACGGGCGGGCTGACTTGGCCGGGTTTGAGCTTGTGGACGGCTTCTTCAAACGGCGCGACCATCATGCCGTCGGCGAACCAACCCAAATCACCGCCGCTGTTCGCGCTGCCGTCTTGCGAATATTGGCGCGCCAAACCGGCGAAATCCGCACCGCTGCGGGCTTGTGCATAGATTTTGCGGATGGTGCTTTCCGCGCCTGCCGCCGCGTTGTCGTTGTCGGCTTTAATCAGGATGTGCTGCGCGCTGTATTGGCGCATCGGTTCGCCTTCGGGCAGGGCGACACCTTGTTGGCGCGCGCGCTCGATGAAGCTGTTGACTTCTGCATCGCTGACGCGGCTGTTTTGCATCACGGCCTGCTGGCGCACTTTTTCCATAATGATGGTGTCAGCGATTTCGCGACGGGTCTGTGCGGACGGATTTTTCAGCGACGGCGTTTGGGCGATGACGGCATCGATTTCGGCATCGGTCGCTTGAATGTTGCGGCGTTTGCCCGCTTGAACAATCAGGGATTGGTTGACCAGTTGCGCCAAAACTTGTTGGCGGAGTTCGTCTTCGCTGATTTGCGTGCCTTTGGGAAGGTGTTGGCGCGCTTCGGCAATGGCATGTGCCAGCTGGCGTTGGGTAATGACTTCGTTGTCGGCAATGGCGGCGATGCCGTCGGAAAGGCGTACGGCGCCCGAATCGGCAGGCGTGGCTGCCGCTGCCTGTTTTGCCGCTTTCTGCGTTTTGACCGGCTTGCCTTTGGATGCGGCTTTGGGCGCGGCGTGTGCGTTCAATGCCAGACCGAGTGCGGCGGCAAGAATCAGGGGTTTGACGTTCATGGGGTAACTACCTCGTTGGTTTTGCTGTAGCCGGGAATGGCCAAGCGCAGTTTTTCAAATGGGTTGTTGCCGAGATTGCTCAGGTCTTTGAGTTGGAGATTGAAGAATACGGCGTTTTTGCGGCTGTTTTCGCCGGTCACGTAGCGTTGTCCTACGAGGCTCGCGCTCCAGCAGCCGCAATCGCTTTTGTATTCCGCGCCAACTAAGATTTCAAGCGGTTTCTTGGCTTGGATTTCGTAGTTGTAACGTGCGACGGCGTAAAGGTTTTTACGGATGGGCCATTGCGCCGCCAAATCGATTTGGCGGATTTTATCGTAGAAATAGTTGCCGTCCGATTGCAGGTAAATGCGTTCGTTGCGGCCGTATTTGTAACGCGCGCTCAATACTTTGCCCGGTTCGGGATTGTAGCGGACGGTCGCGGCGTAGCTTTCGGCGCGGCTTTCGTTTTGGTTGTAGTGGATATCGAAGCCGGCATGGATGCTGTCGCTCAGTTTGCCGTGTGCGAAGCCGACCCAGTCGGATTGGCTGCGTTCATAACGGCCGACGCTGCCGTCCAGCAATACGTTGTCGTTTTTGAAATAAAACTTCTGTCCGATGCCGGCACGGAACAGCTCGGCACCGTTGTTCGGATTGAGGAATCGGGTTTGCGCGGCGGCGGTCAGGCTGTTGGCGGAGTTGATGCGGTCGTTGCCGACGTACAGGTTTTCACGGAAAAGCTGGTTGTAAGAGAAGCTGTTTTCCGAGGTGTCGAAATTGGGTAAGTCGTTTTGGGACTTGGTCGGGATGTAGTTGTAGAACAGGCGCGGTTCGAGGGTTTGAAGATAGGCTTTGCCGAACACATTGGCGTTGCGCTCGAAGGTCATGCCGGTATCGACGTTGAATATCGGCAATACGCGGCTGACGCGGCGGCTGGATTGGTTGCCGAACGAGCCTAAGTCGTAATAAGTCGCGTGTACGCCGATTTTCGGACGGATATAGCCCCATTGGTTGTTGAAATCCCAACGGACGCTGGGATACAGCACGGTACGGCTGCCGTCTTGTTTGCTGTCGTGGACGAAACGGGTGAACTGGCTGAATACGTTGATATTCGCCTTGCCTATGGTTTTCTGCCAACGTCCGGTCAGGCGCGGCATGATGGCGTAGGGTTCGTCTTTGTAACCGTTTTGGTTGGCAAGGGTTTGGTATTTCTGTACGTTCAACGCACCGTCAAAAGAGCCGCCCCAGATATTGTCGCCGTAGTTCAACCACAGTTGGCGGTTGAGGTTGACGTTGCTGGCAATGTCCTCGCGTCCGTAGAAATCGCGGTAGTAATTGTCGTCTGAAACCTGATTGAAGTTGATGCCGCCGCTGAGTTTGTCGGTCAGTTGGTGGTTGTGGTCAAACTTGATTTGATAGCGGTTGTTTTCATGGCGTTTTTTATCGTGCGGCATCCAATCACCGTCAATGACGCCGTTAAATTTCGGCTCGAGATAGCGGACCTGTCCGCCAAGCTGCACGCCGCGCGAGCTGATGATGCCGGGGCGGAAGGTGGCGTCCAAGTTGGGGGCGAGGTTGAAATAATAGGGAAGGGCGAGTTCCAAACCGTCCGAACCGGTTGACAAGGTCGGCACCAACAGACCGCTCTTGCGATGGCCGTTGAGCGGGAAATCCGCCCAAGGCGTATAAAGTACGGGAACGCCGCCGAACACCAGCGATGCGTCTTTTGCCACGCCTATGCCCGTTTCCTGATCGGTTTCGATGCTTTTCGCTTTGATGAACCAACTCGCATCGCCGGGCGAGCAGGTATTGAATTTGGTATTGATGAGCTTGTACAGCCCTTTGCCTTTCATTTCCGCCTTTTCACTGACGCTTTGGAGGCGGCGGCCGTCTTTTTCGGCATCGACGCGGACGTATTCGCTCGAGCCGGTATTGTCTTTCAGGTTGTACACCAAAGTATCGCCGCTGACGGTCGAACCGTCTTGATACAGCGTAAAGCGGTCGCCCGCCCTGACGGTATCGCTGGTTTGGTCGTAATCCGCCCAATCGGCGTTCAACACTTCCTGATTGCGCTCGATGATGACGTCGCCTTCGGCGCGGACGGCGACTTTAGACTGTCCGGCAACCTTGTCCGCAATCACGCGGGTGTAGTCCTGCGGCAGAGGGTCTTCGCCGCTGCGTTTGATTTCAGGCTGCTTGTTTGCTTCCGAAGCCTGATGCTGGCAAAACAGGCAGGTATCGCCTAAGGACAATTTGTCCTGATCGGTCGGACGACGGTTCTCCACGCTTTGAACCGCAGGCGGGGTGGTCTTTACCGGCTCGTAATCGGCAGGTTGCGGCAAAGATGCATTTTGCGCATATGCTCCTCCCGCGCCGAAGCCGACGCTTAACGCCAAAACCAATGGTTTGAGTGAAAATAAACGAGCCAAAATCGCCCCTTAAATCGGTTTGCCAGTTAGAATAGCGGTTATTTTAACCTGAAAATCCGCGACACCGCTATGCAACGACAAACCGAATTACAAAATTGGCTTCGCGCCGTCTATCCCGAACAAAACTTCGAATTGAGCTTCGCCGCCGCCGATGCCGACTTCCGACGCTACTTCCGCGCTACGTTTGCCGACGGCAAGACCGTCATCTGCATGGACGCGCCGCCCGATAAAATGAGCGTCGCTCCTTACCTAAAAGTGCAAAAACTTTTCAATATGCTTAACGTTCCCCAAGTATTGCATGTGGACGAAGCGCAAGGATTTATGGTGCTCAACGACTTGGGCAATACCACTTTCCTGACCGCCATGCAGCAAGAACAAGGCGCGGAGGCACACAAAGTCCTGCTGCTTGAAGCCATAGACGAACTGGTTGAGCTGCAAAAAGCCAGCCGCGCGGGCGAATTGCCCGATTACGACCGCGACATCATGCTGCGCGAAATCAACCTTTTCCCCGAATGGTTCGTCGCCAAAGAGCTCGGACGCGAACTCAACTTCAAACAACGCCAGCTTTGGCAGCAAACCATAGACACCCTGCTGCCGCCGCTGCTTGCCCAGCCGCAGGTGTACGTCCACCGCGACTTCATCGTCCGCAACCTCATGCTCACCACTGGCCGACCCGGCGTGCTCGATTTCCAAGACGCACTCTACGGCCCGATTTCCTACGACTTGGTTTCCCTCCTGCGCGACGCCTTCATCGAATGGGAAGAAGAATTCGTCTTGGACTTGGTCATCCGTTACTGGGAAAAAGCCCGCGCCGCCGGATTGCCCGTACCTGCCGCGTTTGACGAGTTTTACCGCTGGTTTGAATGGATGGGCGTACAACGCCATCTGAAAGTCGCCGGCATCTTCGCCCGCCTGTACTACCGCGACGGCAAAGACAAATACCGCCCCGAAATCCCGCGCTTCCTCAACTACCTGCGCCGCACCTCCCGCCGCTACACCGAGCTTGCACCGCTTTACGCGCTGTTGGTCGAACTGGTCGGCGATGATGAATTGGAAACCGGGTTTACGTTTTAAAAGACAGATGGCTTTGTGCCATTCTTGATAACGGAAGAGGTCGTCTGAAAATCCTGAAATGGGGTTTCAGACGACCTCTTCTTTAAGTCTTCTCTTCGTTTGTTGAGGATGTTGTGGATAGGATTTCGGATACATGGCATGAGAGTTTGCGTAGCTCATTTCTTTTTCACTATAAAAAGGTCGTCTGAAAACCTGATTTCAAGTTTTCAGACGACCTTTCACATTCATGCCGGTCCGGCTTTATAACTAAAACTAAGCCTCCGCCACGGAATCGCGGCTGAAGGTTTTTTCGCAGTAGTGGCATTTGAGTTTGGTCTGACCGCTTTGTTTGCGAACGTAGAAGCGGCTTTTCACCGGCTCGCCGTGGCTGGCGCAGTTGGTGTTCGGGCAGCGGAACACTTCGGCGATTTCTTCGGGCAAGGTGAGCCGGCGTTTGTTGATGACTTTGAAGTGTTCGATGGTGTTGACGACGGCTTCGGGGGCGAAGAGGGCGAGGCGGTTGGCGGCGTTGTCGTCCAGCCAGACGCCTGTGATTTTGATGATGTCTTTGCTGCCTTGGGTTTTGCTGGGCAGGTTGAAGCCGACAGTGACGGCGCTGCCGTAGTGCAGTAGTTTGAATTGGCGCAGGATAATCAGGCCTTTGCCTGCGGGGATGTGGTCGATGACGGTGCCTTTTTCGATGGCTTCGACGCTGAGTTTGGGGGTTTCCATATTTGCTCCTTATACTTCTTCGTTCAACACCAGCGATAAAATCGCCATGCGGGCGTAAACGCCGTTGGTCGCCTGCTCGAAATAGTAGGCGTGCGGCGTGGCATCGACGTCGGGGTGGATTTCGTCAACGCGCGGCAGGGGGTGCAGCACGCGCAGGTTGGGGCGGGCGTTGGCGAGCATGGCGGCGTTGAGGTTGAATTTGCCTTGGATTTTGGCGAACTCTTGTTCGTCGAAGCGTTCGCGTTGGACGCGGGTCATGTACAGGATGTCCGCCCATTCGACGGCGGCTTCGAGGTCGGGCAGGATTTGGTAGCGGCAGCCTGCGGCTTCGAGTTCTTCGGTGATGTATTCGGGCATGGCGAGGCTGGGCGGGGAGACGAAGGCGAATTCGCAGTCCCAACGTTTGAGGGCTTGGCAGAGGGAGTGGACAGTGCGGCCGTATTTGAGGTCGCCCGCCATGGCGATTTTGAGGTTGTTCAGACGGCCTTGGGTTTCGTAAATGGTCACGAGGTCGAGCAGGGTTTGGCTGGGGTGTTGGTTGGTGCCGTCGCCGGCGTTGATGACGGGGACTTTGGAAAACTCGGCGGACACGCGCGCGGCGCCGTCTTTGGGGTGGCGTTGGATGATGGCGTCGGTGTAGCTGGAGATGATGCGGGCGGTGTCGGCGAGGGTTTCGCCTTTTTTCGCGCTGGTGTTCGCGCCGTCGGAAAAGCCGATGACTTTGCCGCCCAAGCGTTGTACGGCGGTTTCAAACGACAGGCGCGTGCGGGTGGAGGGTTCGAAAAAGCATGAGCCGATGAGTTTGCCTTCGAGCAGGTCGTCGCGCGGGTCGGCTTTGAGCTTGAGGGCGGTTTGCAGGAGCAGCTCGAGCTGTTCGGTCGTCAGGTCGGAAATGGAGATGACGTGTTGTCGGTAAAGCGGGTTGGGCATTCGGCTTCCTTTCTTCAATTCGGCAAAAACCCCGCTAAGGCGGGGTTTTACGAAACAACGACGGACGCGCCGCGGCGTGCGGTACGGGCAAAACGGGCGGGGCGGGCGTTAAGGCGCATGGGTCGTCTGAAATCGGTTTGAGGTGGCGGTATTATCGCATATTTGACGGGGTGGGGTTTCGGATTTTCGTGAAAAAAGGTCGTCTGAAAAATGGGGTTTCATCCTGAACTGGCCCCCAAATCTTGGACACTCATAAAAGCCTTTTCAGGCGCTCTGTGCAAGCTGGGTTCTGTATGCGACAGGACTCAGCTTTTTCAATTTCAAACTGCAACGCTCCCGGTTGTAGTAATCCATATAGTCATCTATCTGCTTCATCAATTCGTCCACCGTCAATTCCCCTGCACGATAGAAACACTCCGTCTTCAGTACCGCAAAGAAGCTTTCCATCGGCGCATTGTCCCAGCAGTTCGCCTTTCGCGACATGCTTTGAACCATGGAATGCTCCGCAAGCAATTCCC
>CAKARM010000114.1:0-6873 GCA_916720585.1 uncultured Neisseria sp. | reverse complement strand
GCGAGGCAACGCCGTACTGATTTAAAGTTAATCCACTATAGCGTCCGTTTTGACAAAATCCGCCATATCCTTCCATGATAAAAAGGTCGTCTGAAAACCATGTTTCAGGTTTTCAGACGACCTTTGTTTTTCAAAACGGAATCAACCGCCGCATGCGCCGCAGCAACCGCCTTCGCTGTGTCCGCCACGTTTTTCTTCGTTGTTGACTACGGGCAGCTTGACTTCTTCAGACTGCTCTTTTTTGTCTTCGGGCAGGTCGTTGACTTTGATTTTGTTTTCTTCTGACATTTTGGGCTCTCTTAAAAAAGGTGGAAAGGTGTGCCACGATACCATCGGGCGGCGGATAAACCAAGTCGGATTTAAGATTTTTTGCGATTCGGTTTGATGAATCGCAAATCGTGCCGGTTTGGAATAGCTGACGTGATAACGGAACGCTGGTTATCGCGTCCCGTTTGGGTTTTCAGACGACCTTTGGGCATCAGTTCAGGCGGTTTTTCTTACCGAACCAAACAAAACCGATGGCACCCAAAACAATCATCGGCACGCTCAACCATTGTCCCATCGACAAGCCCAAGGTGAGCAAGCCGAGATAGTCGTCGGGCTGGCGGGCATATTCGGCGATGAAGCGGAAGAAGCCGTAGCCACCGAGGAAGAGGGAGGCGACTTGTCCGGTCGGGCGCGGTTTTTTGGAGAAAATCCATACGACGATGAAGAGGCAGATGCCTTCGAGGGCGAATTGGTAGAGTTGCGAAGGGTGGCGCGGCAGCACATGGTATTGCTGCATCCATTCCGCCCAAAGCGGGTTGCGCACGGCGGCGTTGAGGTCTTCTGCGCGCGCTTGCGGGAAGCCCATTGCCCAAAAGGCGTTGATATCGGTAATGCGGCCCCAGAGTTCGCCGTTGATAAAGTTACCGATCCGGCCGGAAGCCAAACCCAGCGGAACGAGCGGCGCGACAAAATCCATGGTTTTCAAGGTACTGATTTTATGTTTGCGGCTGAACAGCCACATGGCGATGACGACGCCCAAGAAGCCGCCGTGAAACGACATGCCGCCTTCCCAGACTTTGAGCATTTCGAGCGGATGGTCGAGGTAGTATGAGAATTTGTAAAACAGGATATAGCCGAGCCGTCCGCCGAGGATGACGCCCAACACGCCCCAAGTCAGGAAGTCGTCGAGCATTTCTTTGGTAAAGGCGGTATTGCCTTGTTTGATGCGGCGGCGACCCAGCCATAGGAAGAGCATAAAGCCGACGATATAGCTGAGGGCATACCAGCGGATGGCGATAGGGTCAATACTGATTGCAACAGGATTGAACTTCGGATGTATCATCATGATGTGTGTTCCTTATGGGAAGGGCGGTTTATGTGTTTTAGCCCGACAAAGGTCGTCTGAAAATGCCGGTTGGGATTTTCAGACGACCTTTTGTGTGATAGAGAAAAATAATTATCGTAAATCATCGACAACGTTCAAGACGGCAGACAACATGGCTTCGCCCAAACGCAGGGAGCGTTGGCCGTTCCAGCCGAAGTCGTCGTCGGGCAAGTTGGCGTTGTCTTTAAACGGCATTTCAAGCGTATAGGCGAGGCAGTCGAAATGATTACCCACCCAGTTGGTCGCGAGCGTCATGTTAGCCTGACCGGGCGCGTCTTTTTCATAGCCGTATTCGTCTTGGAAGTCGGGACTGGCGGAGAGTAGGGCAGTTTTGAACTGCGTTTCCAGCGCGGCGATGCGCGGATTGTAGTTCGGCACGCCTTCCGTACCGGCAACAAAGACAAACGGCAATGCTTCGTCGCCGTGAATGTCTAGGAACAAATCCACGCCGGTTTCCAGCATTTTTTCGCGCACGAGGAAGACTTCCGGGCTTTTTTCCAAAGTCGGGTTTTCCCATTCGCGGTTGAGGTTTGCGCCGACGGCATTGGTGCGCAGATTGCCCAATACCGAGCCGTCGGGATTCATGTTCGGCACGATGTAGAACGTGGCACGGTCGAGCAGGGTGCGCGCGGTCGGGTCTTGCGGATCGAGCAGGCGGCCGAGCAGCCCTTCGATAAACCATTCCGCCATCGTTTCGCCCGGGTGTTGGCGGGCGATAATCCAGATTTTCATGTCGCTTTCGACTTGGTTGCCGATGGTCAGCAGATTGATGTCGCGGCCTTGCACTGTGCTGCCCAAGTCGTCGATGCGGCAAAGCCCGCTGCCTTGCGCGTCGCCCAAGAGGTTTAAATGCTGTTCGTGGGAATAAGGCTCGAAATAGGCGTAGTAAACGCTGTTAGACAAAGGCGTATGGTTGATGGTCAGCACGCCGTTTTCGTATTCGGTCGGGACACGGAACCAATTTTGGCGGTCGTAAGAGGCGCGCGCCTGATAATCTTCCCAGCCTTGCGGATAAGCCGAATCTGCCGCATTTTCAAAGTGCATCACGCAATTCTGATACGCCGCACCTTGCAGGCGGAAGTAAAACCATTGGGCGAAATCGGAAGCGTTGTCCGGACGCAGGGCGAGGCGGATATTGGCAGGGTCGGTCAGGTCTTTGACGACGACGGAGCCGGCGTCAAATTGAGTGCTGATTTTAATCATGGGAAAGTCCTCGGTATATCGGGCGAACCGGATAACCGTTGTTTGAAAAAATGTGTGGGCGATACCGCGTCCGTCGGCGACGGTAAACCGATATGCCCGAATCCGTTGATTCTACCATTCCGACGGGCGCGTCCTCAACCGATAAGGGGCGGGGAATGTTGTTTCAGACGACCTTTGACGTTAAGATAGGGCAGATTCACTTTAAATCAGGACAAGACGGCGAAGCTGCAAACAGTTGCGAAGCTGATTTTTACTGATTCAAAGGTAATCCGCTATAATGATTAAATTGTTAATAATGAGACACGATTATGAGCGAATCCCCCCCCATTTCCGCAGCCGATAAAGCGCGCATTTTAGCCGAAGCCCTGCCGTATATCCGCCGTTTTTCCGGCTCCGTCATCGTCATCAAATATGGCGGCAACGCCATGACCGAGCCTGCTTTGAAAGAAGGTTTCGCCCGCGATGTCGTTTTGCTCAAACTGGTGGGCATCCATCCCGTCATCGTCCACGGCGGTGGCCCGCAAATTAATGAAATGTTGGAAAAAATCGGTAAAAAAGGCGAATTCGTGCAAGGCATGCGCGTGACCGACGGCGAAACGATGGACATCGTCGAAATGGTGTTGGGCGGTCATGTGAATAAAGAAATCGTCTCGCTGATTAATTTGCAGGGCGGACGCGCGGTCGGCGTCACCGGGCGCGACAACCACTTCATCAAAGCGAAAAAACTGCTGGTCGATACGCCCGAACGGGCAGGCGTGGACATCGGACAAGTCGGCACGGTCGAAAGCATAGACGTGCGCCTGATTGAAGGCTTGATCGAACGCGGCTGCATCCCCGTCGTCGCGCCCATCGGCGTCGGCGAGAAAGGCGAAGCGTTCAACATTAACGCGGACTTGGTCGCAGGCAAACTGGCGGAAGAGTTGAACGCGGAAAAACTGCTGATGATGACCAATATCTCCGGCGTGATGGACAAAGAAGGCAACCTGCTGACCAACCTGACCCCAAGCCGTATCGGCGAATTAATCGCAGACGGCACGCTTTACGGCGGTATGTTGCCCAAAATCAGCTCTGCCGTCGAAGCGGCAAGCAACGGCGTCAAAGCCACCCACATCATCGACGGCCGCCTGCCCAACGCGCTTTTGCTGGAAATTTTCACCGATGCGGGCATAGGCTCGATGATTTTAGGCGAAAGGTCATAACGACCCGCAGATGAGTCAAGGCTTGCCGAACAGCAGGCCTTGTAAATGCCCGAATACTAAATACACAAAAGGTCGTCTGAAAACCTGTTTCAACGTTCATAGGGAATGCTGAAACGGATTTTCAGACGACCTTTTTATGGCAGGATAGCCTACAAACTCAACATCTTATTTTTGATGCAGCTTGCCGACATATTCGACTTCCTCGCGGCTGCCCATGACGACGGCTACGCGTTGGTGCAGACCCGTGGGAATAATGTCGAGCATGTTTTCCAAAGCATTGCTTGCAGCCGCGCCTGCCTGTTCCAAAATCAGGCTCATCGGGTTGGCTTCGTACATCAGGCGCAGCTTGCCGGGTTTGGACGGATCGCGTTTGTCTTGAGGATACATGAAGACGCCGCCGCGCATCAGGATGCGGTGGATTTCTGCGACCATGCTCGCCACCCAGCGCATATTGTAATTTTTACCGCGAACGCCCGTATCGCCTGCCAGCAGCTCGTTAATATATTGCTGCATAGGGGCTTGCCAGTGGCGGGCGTTGGACATATTGATGGCAAACTCTTTGGTCGATGCCGGAACTTGCGGATTTTCTTTGGTCAGGACGAATTCGTTGTTTTCGTTGAGCGTAAACACGAAAACGCCGTGTTTCAAAGTGAACACCAATTGGGTTTGCGGGCCGTACAAAACATAACCTGCCGCCACTTGGTCACGGCCTTTTTGCAGGAAGGATTCGGTATTCAGACGACCTTCGGGCTTGGCGAGTACGGAAAAAATCGTGCCGACGGAAATATTGACGTCGATATTGGACGAGCCGTCCAGAGGGTCGAACAAGACGAGATAGCCGCCGTTTTCGTTGGCTGCTACAAAAGTATCCTCTTCCTCGCTTGCCAAACCGGTGACATGGGCGTTTTTTTTCAAGACGTCAATCAGGATATCGTTGGCAATCACATCCAGCTTTTTCTGATCTTCGCCCTGAATATTGCCCGTACCCGCCATGCCCAACACGCCGGCGAGTGCGCCCAAGCGGACTTTGCCGCTGATGTCGGAGCAGGCGGCGACAATGGATTCAAGGACGCTGCCCAATTCGGCAGGAATGCTGTTTTGCTGTAAATGCTGCGGTAGGAATTGCGCTAATGTTTTCATATCGGACTCGGTTTCTGGCTATAAAAAAGAAAAGGTCGTCTGAAAATGGTTTTCAGACGAGGTCGGTATTTATTTTTTGCTTGAAGGGGCGGAGGCGGCGCCTATCATTTCTTTGGCGCATTCGACCGCGCTTTGTTTGATTTTGGTTTTCAACTCGCCGCCGACTTCGCCGCCGATCAGTTTCGACATATCGTCGATGGATATCTGGTCTGCGGTTTTTTCCGAAGCGCACGAACAGATTTGCTGTATGGTATCAGACGGTATCGCGCTGCTTTTCGGCGCTTTTTCCACGCAGATGGCTGTCGCGCTGCTGATGAAATGGCCGCGCAATTCTTCGCCGAAGGTTTCTTGTACCGTATCTTGAACCGAACGTTCGCAGGAGCATAGAAAAAGCGTGCAAAGGGAAGCCAAAAGCAATGAAGCGGGATGTCTGATCGTCATGATTTGAAAGCGTGAAAACAATGTAGTGAATTGTAGTTTAAATCGGAAGCCCATGCCACAGGATTTCCCGCCGGTATCTTGGTTCGACGGGATAATATCGATTATTTTATGCAACTGTTTAAGACGAAGCGCGCGCCGTCGTCTTGTGCCAGTATGTCGGTCAACGCGGGAAGGTTGTTTTTCAGCAGTTCCGGCAGCAGGTAGGGCGGGTTGATGATAAACATGCCGCTGCCGTGCATCCCGAATCCGTCCGGACGCGGGGTGTGGACGTGCAGCTCGGCGTGCAGGTAGCTCTCGGGCATCAGCTTTTGCAGCTGCTCGGGCAGCTTGCGGCTTTCTTCTCGGCTCAAGCAGGGATACCAAACCATATAACAACCCTGCTCAAAGCGTTTGAGCGCGTCTTTTAAAGTTTGGACAACGCGCTGATAGTCTTGTTTTTCTTCATACGGAGGGTCTATCAGGACAACAGCACGGCGCGGCGGCGGGGGCAACAGTGAAATCAGACCGCGAAAACCGTCTGCCTGCATTATTTGCCCGCGCCTGCCCAAGCGCGCCTCTTCCATATTGTTTTTCAGATGTTGGAAATCGGCAGGGTGCAGCTCAAACAAACGCAGTTTGTCGCTGTCGCGCGTCAGGGCTTGGGCAAGCCACGGCGAACCGCAATAGCGTTGCTCTTGTGGGAGTATGGCATTCAGACGGGCGATGAAGGCGGACAGCTCGGGCGGCAGATGTTCCGCTTCTTGAAGCAACCGGATGCCTTGTCTGTATTCGCCGACTTTTTGCGCTTCGCTGCCGCTCAAGTCATATAAACCCGCGCCGCTGTGGGTATCGATATACCAATAGGGCTTGTCTTTTTGATTGAAGTAATCAAGCGTCAGGAAAAGGATGAAATGCTTGATCATATCGGCATGGTTGCCGGCATGGAAGGCGTGGCGGTAGCTGAGCATAAGAGGTCGTCTGAAAAGGGAAAAATGGATTATATAGGCAAATAAACGGTGTATCCAAACAGGCTTTCCCGCAGTATCCCAATGGATGAACGATAAATCAAAGGGTTATGATGCTTTTGCCGTTTTCAGACGACCTTTTGGGTTCAAATGCCTTGGTATCATCATCTGCCGTTTCATTTTTCCGATATTGCCCCGGCGAAATCCCGTATTGTTTTTTAAACGCTTTGCCGAAGTGGGTTTCGGATTGGAAGCCGACGTTCAGCGCGACGGACAGGACGGAATCGGCGGTTTGCCGCAGCAGAACGGCGGCTTGGCGCAGGCGGATGAGGTTGACGAAGGCGTGGGGGCTGATGCCGGTTTGCTGTTTGAACAGGCGCATGAGTTGGGCGCGGGAAAGGTTGGCAAGCGCGGTCATTTTTTCGATGTTCCATTCGTCTTCTGGGCGGCTGACGACGGTTTGGATGAGCTGGCGCAGGCGTTTGTCGCGCAGGCCGTTGAGTATGCCACCCAAAGGTGCTTCTCCGCCTTGTTCGAGATGGGCGCGGACGATGAGGACGAGGAGTACGGAGGA
>CAKARM010000113.1:0-6943 GCA_916720585.1 uncultured Neisseria sp. | reverse complement strand
TCTACGTCAGCTTTGGCAAGTCCTCCGTGAAAACATGGAAAAGTACGGATTCGGAAGATCCGAAATGTTGCCCGTTAAAACCAACAGCAAAGGTCTTGCCCGATATGTTGGCAAGTACATCGCCAAACATATTGATAGCCGTCTGCCTGAAGACAAAGGCTACCGTCTTATTCGTACCACCATAGACAAAAAACAGTTGTGGAAGATTGCGAACAGCAATTTTTCGTTTGTATCTGCAGGTTCGCGCAAGTGGCGCGAGAAGCTGCAAAAGTGGGTTATCTGCATTGAACCCCTTTTACAGGCGCATGTCGAGCTTTTTTACGAAAGAAAGCCAAAAAAGATTACAGAGGACAATTACAACGCCGTCCTATCAGCCCTTTTAAGCCCGAAATGGGCGTTTTATAACCGAGAAATCATCATCAATATGCCCTAAGTTGGCAGAAAGGAAACATCATGTCTCAAGAAACCGAACGCAAACAAGGTATTTTCGTTATTGCCGCATTTGACCGCATGTTCACACGAGAACGCAAAAACCAAGACGGCACATTCAGCAAGACCCACTATGTCGGTCTGATTATCCGTTCAGACACCGAAACACGCCTTTGCGAAGTCCGCACCAAACATCCCGAAAAGTACGAGCAGTACAAACCGCAGCAAATCGTCTCAATGCAAGTGTTTCCCCGTGCATTTAAAGACAACATCTACTATTCGGACGAAGCATAAACCAGTTTCAGGGGTTCGGCGGTGTCCCCTGAATTGACCCCGAAACACCGCCACAACCATTTTTTTTAACTCCATAAAGGAAAACATCATGAGTATCAAAACCAAATTTCAACAAGCAGCCGCATTTGTAACCGTTGCAGCATTGCCGGTACTGGCATTCGCAGAAGATAGCGGCATGGTCGAAGCCGCCAAAACAGAACTCGGTGGATTGAAAACAGGCATTATTGCCGTCGGCGCGGTTGCTGTTGCTTTGGCTGTTGCCGCCGTTTCCATCAGTGTTATCAAATCCGCAGTGAAACGTTCCGCATAAGGTGCAACATGGGTTATCAGGTCGGTCGAATATGTCATGAAACGGCAGAGCAGGCAACAAACGAAGTGATGACCCAAGTCGCACCGACCATAGACAAAGACGGGGTGCTGCATCACCCCGTTTTTAACGGGCAGACTTGGACTTATAACGAACAGACCGTAAAACTTCAGTTTCCGCAGTGCGACAGCATGAAATATTACCGTTTCGGCGAACAAATCGGCACACAGATGATGTATGCCATGATTGCCGTCTTTGCCGTCGTCGTTATCGTGAAACTGGTTTTATGGCAGAGAGAAAGCAATGAAGAATGACACCCGAAACCGCGTTTTTACTGGGCATGGCAAAGCCCCTAACATTAGCCGTCTTTCTGTATGTCTTGGCTCGCTCTTGGTCGTAGGGCAGGCATGGGCAGAAGTAGGATTGCCGCCGCCGGCACAACATCAAGGAGCGGGTTTCCCGTCTGAGCAAGCTTTAAGACAAAAAGGTTACGACCCGAAAACAGGCGTATGGCGCGTGCAGAGCCAAAACAACGGCAGACCGACCGTAACCAAGTCGGGCGATACTATCAAGGGGTCGCAACCTAAGACCGTAACTGCAACGGGCAAATACGGCGAAAAGGGCGTAATGAAAACGACACAGACGCAAAGTGTAAGCTCGTCGAAATTGCAGAATACTATAAATGGCGTTTGGGTAGGTGGTGCTTTGGCATCTGCGGTTGATAAACATAGTGGTTTGATGGGAGCAAGAATCAGGTCAGGAGATTATAAAGGTGCTGTCGAAAGTGGTGTTTTAATGGCTGGTACCTTTGGAAATAATTTGTTTGGAGGAATTGCAGAGTCCTTGGGGAATATAGGTCGTGGATTAGGTTTGATTGATAGCCCGTCTCCTCAAGATTTTAGACAAGCTGGAGAACGTTTTTATCAATGGCAAATGCAGAAGGAACAAGGCGGAGACCTAGGCGGAGCAATCGAAGCTGCCGCCGCCAAAAAAGCAGCAGAAGGAGCCGCCGCTGCAAAACAGGCACAAGAAAAGGCTCAACCTGCCAAAGAGCAGGCAAAACAGGGTAAAACCATTTGGCAGCTTACTAAATTCACAACCTTTAGAAATGGTCCAGCTACTGAACAGTCATTAGGCGAATATACAGATAAAGCTCCTAAATATAAACGTTCTAGGGCTGAATATGATGGTACTGGAGAACATAACGGTGTAGTTTTCGAAGTCGGAAGTTTTAGTGGTTATTTGCCAAAAAAAGCTCCTAAAGGCGTTGTTGCCATAACGATTGATTATAAATCGGTGTCATATGACCAAATAGGCAGACAAAATCCTGAAACAGTCTTAAAAGATATGATGTTGAATCAGCAAGACATCAAAGACATCCTGTCCCGTATGCTGAACAACCAACAGACCAACCATGCCGAATTGATGAATCAGTTGTCCCGTATAGGAGACGCCGTAGAAAAGTCTACCGAATCAAACCAATTAACGCCTATGACTGCCGATTCAGCACCCTACACACCGCAGGGCAGCAATACGCCACAACAGACACGGTTCACACTTAACGCAGACGGCTCGGTTTCAACGTCTATTATTCCGCGTCCAGACCTGAAACCGAATTCCACACTCGCACCAACACGCAGCGAAATCATACCGACACCCAATAAAGGACAGAACACACCGACAACACCCAACAGTCCGAATACGCCTACAGCGCCAGATAGTCCGAATGCACCGACGACACCGAATCAGCCGAATACACCTACAACACCTGATACTCCGACAGGGCAACAAAATCAGAATCAAAATCAAGAGAATCAGCAGCAGAATTTTTGTCAGCAAAACCCGAATGCTGCGCAATGTATGCCGAGTGGTGATGCGAGCTATGAAGACATCCATTTGCCCGAACAGACCATAGACCTAAATTTCAAGCCTTTGGACGTGTTCCAGTCTGACGGGACGTGTCCCGCTCCCCGCTCCGTCGATTTCGGCGCATTGGGACAGGTAGAGTTCAGCTATGACCCGCTGTGCGATTTGGCGCGCAAACTGCGCCCCATCTTCATTGCCATATGCGTGCTGACCTGCGCCTATTTTGTCTATGAATCCGTAAAGGAATTGTGAAATGAACTGGGCATCACTGATAACAGGCGTCCTTATGTCCGTAGCAGGGCGCATACTGACCGCCGTAGGTTTGAGTTTTATTTCAGTAACAGGATTGAATGCTTTGCAGGATTATTTTATCAACGAAATAAGCCGCAGTATCGGCGGCTTCCCCGATGAAGCCCTGCAAATACTGTATATCGCAGGATTCGGTGTCATCCTGAACTGGATATTTGGTTCGTTCAGCTTCGTCATATCCCTAAAAGGCTTTAAAAAACTGTCTACCATCATTCAATCGAAATAGGAAGAAAACATGTTATATCTGTTCACAGGCGTACCGGGTTCGGGCAAAACTTTGAACGTCGTTTCCATGCTCGCCAAACGCAAAGATTTTAAAAACCGTCCCCTGTTCATTGACGGCATACCTGACCTAAAAATACCGCACGAAGAAATACCCGAAGGCGAAAGCATAAAAACGTGGCCCAAATGGGCGCCCGACGGCGCAATAATCGTCGTTGACGAATGTCAGCGTATATTTCGCCCCCGTTCCAGCAGTTCAGCCGTTCCCGACTATGTAGCAGAACTGGAAACCCACAGACACAGGGGTTTAGATTTCCTGCTTATTACACAGCATCCGCGCCTGATAGACGTACACCTCCGCTCCCTGATTGAACACCACACCCATTTCGGAAAGACCAATCTAGGACTGCGCCGAAAGCTCGAATGGACGACAGGGGGCGCAAAAGAACCCGAAAGCAGAGCGAACATCAAAGAAGCCCTCGTCAGCGTCTATAAGCTCGACAAGAGCGTGTACGGACTGTACAAGTCCGCCGAAGAACACACCAAAATCAGAACCAAGCGTAGCAAGGTTCTGTACCTGATACCTATCGCAATAGCCATGCTTGGCGGCGGCTTGTATTATTTCGCTTCCTTTTGGAAAAATTTGGAAAAACCCATAGAGACAGCGGGACAGACGGCACAGGCACATGTTGCCGCGCCAGCGGCAAGCCCCGAAGCGCAGGCGGCAGCCGCTCCCGCGGCGGACGACGGCGCATCGGGGCAGTACGCAGCAGCAAAGGTGCAAAAGCCGTCAGAACCGCCAAAGCCCCATCTGACTGAAGAAGACTACCAGCCCCGTATTGCCGAACGTCCCGAAACCGCCCCGATATACGACGGCATGAACAAAGCCGTTAAAGTCATGCCTTGGCCTGCTGCCTGTATCAAAGCAGAGAACCGCTGCACCTGTTACACCGACCAAGGCACGAAGATTAAAGACATCGGCAAACAAACCTGCCTGAACTACGTCAAAGACGGCTTACCGTTCAACCCCTACAAAACGCAGACGGCAGAAGCGGCAAAACCGACGCAGACCGCATACAATCCCGACGCCCCGCAGGTCTTGACAATGGGCGGTGCCAGCCCGCAAAATTTGATGTATGACGGATACAATGATAAAGCCCTGACCAATGTGGGCGGGAAAATAAATTAGGGAAACGATGAACGCATTAGAATTTGTTATTTCGTGTTTGGTTGTGTATGCAATAATTCATATTCATAGAAAGCATGGCACGGCTTATTTCAAAATGTTGATTAAAGAATTTGGCATTTTTATTTTTGGTCTTGCTATTATTTTTCTTGTATTATGCGCCGCAGGGGTTTTAATGTTCGCAGCCCAATCGCCCACCTAACCACAAGTCAAGGGGAGGGCGTCCAGAAAGATTTGTAAAGACGGCTTTATCGTCTTTATAAATCTTTTTGGATACCCCTTGACGCTAACCCACCCAAAGACGCTGCCCGCAAGGGGTGGGGTGTGTTTTTTACCCCACCCCCTGCCACGTGGCGAACGTCGCCGAAGGCAAAAAGAGTCCAAAGCCCTGAACGGGTAACCAACCCTTTCAGGGGTTTGGATTCATGACCCGAACCGCAGCCCGCGACTTCCGAAGCACGACCAAAGCCAAAGCTTGGAAAAAAGATAGAAGCGCGGGCTTCCGTACATAACCAGTTTGAACACTATACAAGGCTGCGAGCCTGAATAAATAAGGCAAAACAATGTACTACTTAGGGATAGACGTATCAAAGAAAACCATAGACTGCTGTCTGATTTCAGACAGCATTTTTTATGAACGGAGGTTTGACAACACAGAGGACGGATTCAGACGTTTGGACGAATGGATACAGGGGCACACCGCTGAATCGGTGCATTGCTGTTGTGAAGCGACAGGAATCTACCACGAAGCCATAGCCGCCCACTTAAGACAGAAACACATCGTAAGCATAGTCAATCCAAGCAAGATAAAAGGCTTCAGAGAAGCCGAACAGATACGAACCAAGACCGACAGGCAGGACGCGAGGCTGATAGCCGAATACTGCCGACGAATGCAGCCCCAAGCATGGCAGCCGCCGACAGAAGAGCAAGAATACCTCCAAGCCATCACAGACTATATAGCCCGCCTTAAGCAGCAGAGAGCCGCAGAGCAGACCAAACACCAAACCGCCCCCGATACTATCCGCCGTCACATACAGACCACCATAGACCATCTGAACAGGCTTATAGCAACCGTACAAAACGAACTCAAAGACTTCTACCGCCAAAATCCAATATACAACGAAAAAAAGAACCGCCTGAAAACCATAGACGGTATAGGCGAATCCGCCGCTTCCGCCCTGCTCGCAAAACTCACACGCTACGACTTCGCCAATCAAAATCAATTTGCCGCATACCTCGGTTTAGATCCAAAAATCAAAGATTCGGGAACAAGCGTCAAAGGAAAGCCCCGAATATCAAAACAGGGGAAAAAGAACGCCCGTAAAGCCCTGTATATGCCCGCACTTGTCGCCTACCGTATGAACGCATTTCCAGCCTTTATAGCCCGCCTCAAAGCGAGGGGGAAGCCCCCGAAGCTGATAATAGTCGCGATCATGCGCAAACTTGCCGTTATTGCCTACCAACTGTATAAAACAGGTAAAGATTACGACCGTTCACGATACCGAAATTAGACAGCGTCATGAAAAAACGCCCCGAAAAATCAGGGCGCAGACCTCGTGTATCTTTAAGATATGTAAATGTTGTTGACGGTGGAATACACTATCTTTTTTGTGGCTGCGGCTGTCGGATTTGTTTGATTGAGAATGAAAGATGGTCATGCAGATGAAAATGATGTGTCGGGGACTGTGTAAATTATTTGATTCATGCCCGCCAGTTCCCTATACTCCGACCGTTTTATTTCATCCTATTACAGAAATTTGATAAAAATTCTTATTTAATACACAAAAAAGCCGTTTGCTGCCGAATGGTGCAAGGAGGTTTGGAACTCTGTTGCCGTTCGGACGGCTAAATAATTAGGAGACACCATGCCATTATCTAAATTTCGTCCGGCACGTTTGCCGGTTGCTGTTGCTACGGCACTTTTGTCTGCCTATTCCTTGGGCGCAGGGGATGGGGTTGGGCAGGTTGATTTGCCTACTGTCCAAGTACGGGGCGTCGGCAAACAGACAACCTCAAACTACACCATTCCGGCTTCCTCCGCTGCGACAGGCATCCGCCTGACCCAGCGCGAAACGCCGCAGTCTTTGTCTGTTGTTACCGAAAAACAAATGGACGACCAAGGTTTGGATACCTTGCAGGACGTGTTGAAACAAACACCGGGCGTGTTCCACAGCAAAATGGGCAACAACGTTTCCGGACACAGCGAGTTTATTTCGCGCAGTCAGGCGATTGACAGCATTTCCGTGGACGGCGCGCCCAAATTCCTTTACGACGGTAAAGCCATCCGCCGCGGCACCAACAATCTGGACAGCGCATTGTATGACCAAGTC
>CAKARM010000112.1:0-7049 GCA_916720585.1 uncultured Neisseria sp. | reverse complement strand
TGCGGTTTGCCTGAAGAAGGTGCTCATGAGAAATCCCCTAAATGTCTTGGTGGGATTTAGGGGATTTTTGGGGGGATTTTGCAAAGGTCTCAAAAGGAGAAGAAATATTACAAACAGCTGTTCCGTTAATTGAGCAAATTGATGAGTTATTTTTCGGAAAGTTGGATAACGACGAAGAACAATTTAAGCATTTTCTTGTTAGATTAAACAAAGAATAAGAATATTATTTATGGAGTTGTCAATTTTGATAGCTCCATACTACATTTGAAACTCAAAAATAGAGCATAGCTATAGAACAGAAATTTATTCAAGAGAATTATTTACACCAAAATATAGAAGTCCTCTGTTTTATTTTCAAAAAGTAAAACAGAGAACATAAATGGTTGGCTCTTGAAAGCAATGTGTAAAAATTTTACGTTAATATTGTAAAATATAATGATATAATTACTCTGTTATCGGGGTTATTTTTACGTATTTTTAAGAAAGTCATCAATATTTGATTGCAACAAGTTGAAATAATTAGAGTTTTATTTTTTCATTCTTTCCTTATATAGAAACAACCGTTCTGAACAGAAACAATATAAAAGGTCGTCTGAAAATTGGTTTTCCCGGTTTTCAGACGACCTTTTTGTTGTGTCTCGCAAGTTAAACCGGATTAATAGCCTGACAGCCTTCTGTGTTTACGCACAATCGTGAAATATGAATCTTGCGCGTTCTACTTGTTTAAAAACATAGTGGGCAAGTTTAAGCCGGTTCTGTTTTCGGTTTCGTTGCCTTGTCCTGATTTAATCTAAATCTACCCTGTATAATTTGAGGTTGATTCCGAATAGGAAAATACATTTGCACCAAAATTGTTTCAATGGGAAACCATTTAAGCAGAGAGTTTTCAGGATGTTTACTTATGCAGTTGAAGCAAATGAAAGCTACTTGGGTTATCATTGAAAATTACAAAAAGCAGTTGCAGAGCAGCCGGGAAAATTGTCGTGTTTCGCTTTTTGAAGCAGGACAGCAAGTTATACAGTTTCACCAAATACAATTAATGAACATCTTTTTTTATCAGTTTTAACGCGTTATCTAGGATAGTATTTATGAGCAAACAGGTAACCTACAACCAACACCCCGAGCAGCAAGCCCGCGACATCATCGATCAAAAATTGGAGCAGGCAGGCTGGGCGATACAGTCGGTGAAGCACTTTAATCGCAACAGCAGTTTAGGTGTAGCAGTGCGTGAATATCCGACCGACAGCGGTCCGGTAGATTATCTGTTGTTTGTTGATGGCGAGCCGGTTGCTATGATTGAAGCCAAGCCAGAAAATTTTGGACATAAGCTCAATACGGTGGAAGAGCAAAGCGCACGCTATGCCGATAGCGAACTTAATTATATTCAGCAAGCAGAGATTGCCTTTTTATATGAAAGCACAGGCGTAGTAACACGTTTTACCAACCGCAACGACCCTGCCCCGCGTGCCCGTGAAGTATTCAGCTTTCACCGCCCCGAGACATTGCAAAAATGGGCAAGTGAAGGCAAAAACACCCTACGCGCCAAACTCAAGGCTATCCCGCTACTTAATCCCAATCATCTATCTGCGTCTGAACTTGGCTTGCGCGATTGCCAATTAACCGCCATTGAAAATATGCAAGATTCTTTGGCAAAAGATTTGCCGCGCGCCTTGATTCAGATGGCCACAGGCGCAGGCAAAACCTATACCGCCATCAGCATTATGTATCGTTTGCTCAAATACACAGGCAAACGCCGCATTTTATTTTTAGTAGATACCGTCAACTTGGGCGAACAGGCCGAGCAGGAAATGTTGGTTTTTACACCGTCTGACGACAACCGCAAATTTACCGAACTCTACAACGCTCAAGTGATTAAATCGCCGCACATTCCCAACGGCGTAGAAGTCTGCATTTGTACCATTCAGCGCATGTATTCGCTATTAAAAGGGGAAGAGCTGTCGATACCGGATGACAGCATGGAATTGGAAGAATGGGAAAACCGCTTAAAAGAACCATTGCCCGTTGCCTATCAACCGGATCTGCCGCCCGAATTTTTTGATTTTATTTTTATCGACGAATGCCATCGCTCCATTTACAACCTTTGGCGGCAAGTGTTGGATTATTTTGATGCTTATCTGATCGGTTTAACCGCCACACCGGACAACCGCACTTTTGGCTTTTTCAATCAAAATGTCGTCAGCGAATACAGCCACGAGCAAGCCGTTGCCGATGGCGTAAACGTAGGCAATGAGGTCTATCTGATCAATACCAAAATCAGCCTGGATGGCGGCAAATTCAAAGCCGAAGAGCTGGTCGAACACCGCGAACGCACCACACGCCGTAAACGCTGGCAGCAGCAAGATAGCGATGAAGACTATACCGCCAAGCAACTTGATAGAGATGTTGTCAATCCAAGCCAAATCCGCACCATTATCCGTACGTTCCGCGACCATTTGCCCGTAATGTTCCCAAATCGTCAAGAAGTACCCAAAACCTTGATTTTTGCCAAAAACGACAGCCACGCCGACGACATCATCAAAATGGTGCGGGAAGAGTTCGGGCAAGGCAACGAATTTTGCAAAAAAATCACTTACAAAGCCAAAGACGATATTGTGGGAGAGAACGGCGAAGTCATCGAACACGGCGAAGAACCCAAAACCGTCTTGGCGAATTTCCGCAACAGCTACAACCCGCGTATCGCCGTTACCGTCGATATGATTGCCACAGGAACCGATGTCCGCCCGCTTGAATGCCTGCTGTTTATGCGCGATGTCAAAAGTCGCAACTACTTCGAGCAAATGAAAGGGCGCGGCACACGCACGCTTGATAAAGAAGGCCTGCAAAAAGTCAGCCCCTCCGCATCATCAGCCAAAACCCATTATGTAATTGTCGATGCCATCGGTGTTACAAAATCGCTCAAAACAGCAAGCCAACAATTAGACACCAAGCGTTCGGTCAGCTTTTCCGATTTAGGAAAAGCCGTCGTCTTCGGCGGCGCATTTGATAGCGACAGCATCAGCTCACTGGCGGCACGCCTTGCCCGTTTAAACAAACAGCTGGATAACGAACAACAGCAGCGGATCACCGAAATCACAGGCGGCGTCCCATTACCGCAATTGGTCAAAGACCTGTTTCATGCCATCAATGCCGACGAAATCCATCGGGCAGCTTGCGAGCAAGAAGGCATTTCCATTGATGAGATGCCGTCTGAAAAAACCGTTTTACAGATACAAAAACAGCGCGTCAAAGCCGCCGCACGTCCGCTTTCCATGGAACTCATTACCACGCTGGACGACATCCGCAAACAAAACGAGCAGAAAATTGACGCCGAGATTGATGAAGTCGTCCACGCAGGCTGGGCAGAAAATGATGAAACCCTGACCCAAGATTTTGCCGAATGGATACGCAGCAACAAAGACGAAATTACTGCCTTGCAGATTTTCTATAATCAGCCTTATCAACGCCAAGCCTTAAGCCTTGCGATGATTAAAGAGCTGGCAGATGCCATCAAAAAAGCCAAACCGAAATTGGCATTCAGGCATATCTGGCAGGCATACGCGCGTTTGGATAACGTCAGCGAACAGGCAGAAAGCGAACTCACCGCCTTAGTCAGCCTTGTTCGCCGCGTGATTGGCATTGATGGCAAAATCACCCCGTTTACCAAAACTGTGCGTAAAAACTTCCAAACATGGGCGTTTGAACACAACCGCCGCGCCGACAAACCGCTGACCGAAGAGCAAATGCAATGGCTGACCATGATTCGTGACCACATCATCACTTCCTTTGCCATCGACGAGAACGACTTTGAACTTACCCCGTTCAATCAACACGGCGGCTTAGGGCAAGCCTATGACGTATTGAGCGAAGTCGCCGCCAACGACCAAGACTTTAACACCCTATTAAACGAGATTAACCGACAATGGACAGCATAAAAATGACCACAGAACAGCAATTGCCGAAAGGGTGGAAAATAGAACGATTGGGTGATATTGCTATTACTGAAAAGGGTAAAAAACCAAAAAGCCAATCTAGCGAAAAAACAGATACACATTGCTATCCCTATGTGGATATTGAAGCTTTTGAAAAAGGTGTTATTAAAAGTTATACCGATGGAGTGAAATGTGTTCTGTGTGATGAAGATGACTTCTTAATGGTCTGGGATGGTTCACGCTCTGGATTGGTAGGTAAAGGCATTAAAGGAGCATTAGGTAGTACGCTTGTTCGCATTTCATTGCCAGATATAAACAATCTTTATGCTTATTATTTCTTACTGTCAAAATATAAAGAAATTAATACTCGCGCTAAAGGTTCTGGTACACCACACGTAGATCCCGATTTATTGTGGAATTATGCTTTTCCCATTCCACCGAATCTAGAAACCCAACAAGCCATCGTCAATAAAATCGAAAGCCTGTTTGACGAAATCGACGAAGGCATAGGTCGTCTGAAAACCGCAGCGCGGCAAATCCAACAATACCGCCAATCCCTGCTCAAAAACGCCTTTAACGGCGAACTCACCAAAGAATGGCGTAGCAAGCACGCAGATGCCTTGCCGTCTGAAAACGAACTGCTCGCCCAAATTCAGACGACCCGCGAACAACACCACGCCCAACAGCTTGCCGACTGGCAAACAGCCGTCAGCCAATGGGAACAAAATGGAAAAGAAGGCAAAAAACCGAGCAAGTCCAAAGCGTCGACACAAGCGGTCAAGTTTGAAGAAAATTTTGCAGACTTGCCGAGGGGGTGGGGAGTAGTGAAATTGGAAAATATTGCAGAAATTAACTCAGGTATGTCTGTGAGTGCCAACCGAAAATTAACGAATCCAATTGCTGTTAATTATTTAAGGGTGGGGAATGTACAACGGGGTTATTTGGATTTAGAAGAAATCAAGGAAATGAAAATTGAAGCAGAAAGTTTCAATAAATACAGATTGAGATTTGGAGACGTATTATTTAACGAAGGTGGAGATAGGGATAAATTGGGGCGTGGTTGGATTTGGGAAAATCAAGTTGAAAATTGTATTACCCAAAATCATGTCTTTAGAGCAAGCCCTTTTTTAAAATCAATTACACACTCAAAGTATATTTCATATTTGGGTAATTCTAGATATGGGAAAAGCTATTTTGAAGAAACAGGTAAACAAACAACAAACTTAGCATCAATCAATAAAACTGTATTAAGTAATTTTCCAGTTAAACTTCCATCATTAGCCGAACAAACCCAAATCGTTGCCATTTTAGAAAGCAAACTCACCGCCTGCGACCAACTTGCCGACGAACTTGCCAAACAACTCAAACAAGCCGAGATGCTCAAACAGGCCGTCTTAAAAGCGGCTTTTTCAGGTGGCCTTTTGGATAAATAAATTAAAGAGAAAACGAATATGACCACAACGCAAAACCATACTTCAAACGCCATCGTCCAAAAGGTTTGGAGTTTCTGCCATATGCTGCGCGATGACGGCGTAAGCTACGGCGACTATTTGGAGCAGATTACCTATCTGATTTTCTTGAAAATGGCGTTTGAATACAGCCAGCCGCCTTACAAGCGCGATGTCGGCATTCCGGAAGAATACAACTGGAAAAGTCTGACCGACCGCACAGGTGCGGAATTGGAAAGTCATTATCTCGCTTTGTTGCGCGATTTAAGTATGCGCAAAGGCTTGCTTGGCCAAATCTTTGCCAAGGCGCAAAACAAAATCCAAGACCCTGCCAAATTATCCCGTTTGGTGGCGATGATTGATGAAACCAAATGGACGCGCTTGGGCGTGGATGTAAAAGGCGATATTTACGAAGGCATTTTGGAAAAAAATGCCGAAGATACCAAATCCGGCGCGGGGCAATACTTTACGCCGCGTGCTTTGATTCAAGCAATTGTCGAATGCGTCCGCCCGCAGGCAGATACCCTGATTGCCGACCCGGCAGCAGGCACCGGCGGCTTTTTATTGGCGGCATACAGCTATTTGGAAAAACATGCCAATCTAAACACCGACCAAAAAGAGCGGTTAAAAAAAGGGACGTTTTTCGGCAATGAAATTGTCGCCAATACCCGCCGTTTGTGTTTGATGAACCTGTTTTTACACGGCATCGGCGAAATGGACGGCGATAGCCCGATTAGTGCCGACGACTCCTTGGTTGCACCAAGTCCACGAAAAGTGGACTTGGTTTTGGCCAATCCGCCATTCGGCAAAAAAAGCGCCATGACCATTACCAATGCCGAGGGCGAAGCTGAAACCGAAGATTTGGTTTATAACCGCCAAGACTTTTGGGCAACCACTTCCAACAAACAAGTCAACTTCTTGCAGCATATTTACACCATGCTCAAAAACAACGGGCGGGCAGCCGTGGTCGTGCCCGATAATGTGCTGTTTGAAGGCGGCGCAGGCGAAACCGTGCGCGAAAAACTGTTGCAGATGACCGATTTGCATACGATTTTACGTTTACCAACGGGTATTTTCTACGCCCAAGGCGTGAAAGCAAATGTGTTGTTCTTTGATAACCGCCCCGCACAGGAAAAAGCCGTTACCCAAGAAGTCTGGGTATATGACTACCGCACCAACGTGCATCACACGCTGAAGAAAAAACCGATGCAGTTGGCAGATTTGCAGGATTTCATTACCTGCTATTGCCCCGAAGACCGTTCAAAGCGCGCAGAAACCTATCATGCCGAAAACAATCCCGACGGACGCTGGCGTAAATTTAGTATCGATGAAATCAATCAGCGCGAAAAAACCAGCTTGGATATTTTCTGGCTGAAAGACCATTCTTTAACCGACTTGGACAATCTGCCCGCCCCTGATATTTTGGCCGATGAAATCATTGAAAATATCGAAGCGGCTTTGATGAATTTTCGAAGCGTTGCTGAGCAGTTGGCAGATCAGTTAGACCATCAATGAATAGACTAAGGCAACTGCCGCATCTCATTACACTTCAATGATTTGGTGAATTAGTTTACTAAGCAGTGATAGCATAAAAGGTCGTCTGAAAATCGATTCTCCAGTTTGAACTGCACCCCAAAAGTTGGACATCCCCTCCAACTCACAAGGTGCAGTT
>CAKARM010000111.1:0-7105 GCA_916720585.1 uncultured Neisseria sp. | reverse complement strand
CCCAGCTTGCACAGAGCGCCTGAATAGGCTTTTATGAGCGTCCAAGATTTGGGGGCCAGTTCAAATTTTCAGACGACCTTTTGTTATCAGTGATGACCGCAACCGCCGCCATGACTTTCGCGCAATGCTTCGGCAGCCTGCTCGTCGGCGTGGTAGCTTGAGCGGACCATGGCGCCGATGGCGGCGTTGGTGAAGCCCAGTTCGTATGCTTCTTTTTCAAAGACTTTGAACTGGTCGGGCGTGACGTAGCGCAAGACGGGCAGGTGTCCGTCTGAAGGCTGGAGGTACTGGCCGATGGTAATCATCTCGATATTGTGCGCCCGCATATCGCGCATGATTTCGCGCACGTCCTCGTCTGTTTCGCCCAAGCCGACCATGATGCCGGATTTGGTCGGGATGTGCGGCATCATTTCTTTATAGCGGCGCAGCAGGTCGAGGGAATGCTGATAGTTGGCACCCGGACGGGCTTTTTTGTACAGGCTCGGATGGGTTTCCAAGTTGTGGTTCATCACGTCGGGCGGGGTTTCGGCAAGGATTTTCAGTGCGATATCCAAGCGGCCGCGGAAGTCGGGAACGAGAATTTCGATTTTGGTGTTCGGACTGGTTTCGCGGATGGCTTTGATGCAGTCGGCGAAATGCTGTGCGCCGCCGTCGCGCAGGTCGTCGCGGTCAACTGAGGTGATGACAACGTAACGCAGGTTCATGGCTTTGACGGATTCTGCGAGGTGTTTTGGTTCATCGGGGTCGAGCATATTTGGACGGCCGTGTCCTACGTCGCAGAACGGGCAGCGTCGAGTGCAGATATCGCCCATAATCATGAAGGTCGCCGTGCCTTTGCTGAAACATTCGCCGATATTCGGACAGGAGGCTTCTTCGCAAACGGTGTGCATTTTTTGCTCACGCAAAATATCTTTGATTTCAAAGAATTTACGTGACGGCAGCTTGGCGCGTATCCATTCGGGCTTTTTCAGTTTTTCCTGAAGGGGGACGACTTTGATGGGGATGCGGGCGGTTTTGTCCGCGCCTTTGAGTTTGACGCCGCGTTTGGGATCGTCAACTTTGATTTCGCTCATTAATTGTTCGCTTTCGGTGTGAGTTGTGTCTCGAGGTGTGCGGTCAGTTTTTGCGCAACTTCGTCCAAGGTGGGACAGGGTTGGACAAAATCCGCGATTTGTGTCATTTCCATGCCGGCATAGCCGCAGGGATTGATGTGGGTAAACGGGCTTAAGTCCATGTTTACGTTTAATGCCAGGCCGTGATAGACGGAACCGTCTTTGATGCGCAAGCCGAGTGAGGCGATTTTGCGCTCACCGACATAAACGCCGGGGCGTTTCGGGTCTGCCGCCGCTTCGATTCCGTATTCCGCCAACGTGGCGATGATGCTGTTTTCAAGCGCGGAAACGATGTTGCGGACGCTGGTTTTGCGTCGTTTGAAGTTGATCATGGTGTAGATGACCAACTGGCCGGGACCGTGATAAGTGATTTGTCCGCCCCGGTCGATTTGGACGACGGGTATGTCGTCGTGAATCAGAAGGTGTTCCGGTTTGCCTGCCAGCCCTTGTGTGAAGACGGGCGGATGCTCGACCACCCATAATTCGTCTTCGGTATGTTCGTCGCGGGCTGCGTTGAACGCTTTCATGGCTTCGAAAGTCGGTTGGTACTCGACCATGCCTTTCTGCACGATTTTCATATCAGTACACCACTTTCACCATTTCGTGATCGGTCAGGGCGCGGTAGATTTTGTCCAGTTGCTCTTTGCTTTCGACGTTTACTTTGACGGTTGCGCCGGTATAGTTGCCCTTGCTGCTCTGGCGGGTGGTGATGTGGTGGGGTTCGGTATCGGGCGCGTGCTGGCGGACGGTTTCCAAGATATTTTTTTCAAATTCGGGATGCGCGTTGCCCATGACTTTGATGGGGAATTGGCAGGGGAATTCGATGAGTGAGGTTTGGTCGGTCATGGCTGACTCCTGATGTGCTGTATGCCGAGAGGTCGTCTGAAAAGTTCCAGCCTTTCAGACGACCTCGAACGGCGTGTATTTTATCGCAAAAAGTTGCCGATAAAAATAGAAGCGTACATCGGCTTTTTCAAGTCTTGAAATACGCTTTTCCATCCCAATTTAAGCCACATTCCGAATTTATTACCAAGTAGAGAACAATATGCCGACAAAAGAAAAACATTTTGAGGAATACAGCGCACTGGCAACCTTGCCTTTACGCGATGTCGTCGTTTATCCGCACATGGTGTTGCCGCTGTTTGTGGGCCGCCCGAAATCCATTGCGGCATTGGAAGCGGCAATGGCGAATGACGATCCGGTATTTTTGCTGGCGCAAATCGACCCGAACACCGAAGATCCGACTGCGTCCGATTTGCACCGTACGGGTACGGTCGCGCAGGTTTTGCAGGTGTTGAAGCTGCCTGACGGCACGGTAAAAGTGTTGGTCGAAGGTATCCGGCGCGGCAGGGTGTTGACCATTGAAGAGAGCGGCGGGTTGTTCCTGTCCCATGTCGAAGCTGTCAACGAGTATGCGGATGCGGACAATCCCGATATTGAAGCCATTCGCCGCACGCTGCTTACCCAGTTTGACCAATATGCCAAGTTAAATAAAAAAATCCCTGCCGAAATCATCAATACCATCAACGGTATCGATGATAACAGCCGTTTGGTGGACACGATTGCGGCGCATTTGCAGTTGAAACTGGAGCAGCGTCAGCAGATTTTGGAAACCTTCGGCATTATCGGCCGTATGGAGTTTCTGCTTGCCCAGTTGGAATCTGAACTGGACATCATGCAGGTCGAAAAACGCATCCGCGGCCGTGTCAAACGCCAGATGGAAAAATCCCAGCGTGAGTATTATCTGAACGAGCAAGTGAAAGCGATTCAGAAAGAATTGGGCGAAGAAGACGAACGCGGCGAATTGGATGCGTTGGAAGCAAAAATCAAAGAAGCGGGCATGACCAAGGAGGCTGAAGAGAAATGTCTGTCCGAACTGAAAAAGCTCAAAATGATGCCGCCTATGTCTGCGGAATCCACCGTGGTACGCAACTACATCGATACTTTGCTTGAGCTGCCGTGGAAGAAAAAATCCCGTGTCAGCAAAGATATTGCCAAAGCCGATTTGGTGTTGAACGCCGACCACTATGGTTTGGAAAAAGTCAAAGAGCGGATTTTGGAATACCTTGCCGTCCAAAAACGTATGGACAAACTCAAAGGTCCGATTCTGTGTTTGGTCGGCCCTCCGGGAGTGGGTAAAACCTCTTTGGGCGAATCCATCGCCAAAGCAACAGGCCGCCAATACGTCCGCATGGCTTTGGGCGGCGTGCGCGACGAGAGCGAAATCCGCGGCCACCGCCGTACCTATATCGGCTCTATGCCCGGCAAAATCCTGCAAAACATGGCTAAGGCAGGCGTGAAGAATCCGCTGTTCCTGCTCGACGAAATCGACAAATTGGGCAGCGACTTCCGAGGCGATCCCGCCAGCGCGTTGCTTGAGGTGCTTGATCCTGAGCAAAACAACAAGTTTGCCGATCATTATGCGGAAGTGGATTACGATTTGAGTGATGTGATGTTTATCGCCACATCTAATAGCTTGAACATTCCGACCCCGTTGCTCGACCGCATGGAAATCATCCGTTTGTCCGGCTATACCGAAGACGAGAAAATCAATATCGCCATGCAGTATCTCGTGCCGAAGCAAATGAAACGCAACGGCGTGAAAGAAGGCGAATTGGTGGTCGAAGAAAGCGCGGTACGCGATATCATCCGTTATTACACCCGTGAAGCCGGTGTACGTTCGCTTGATCGCGAGATTGCCAAAATCTGCCGTAAGGTGGTGATGCAGATTACCTTGAACGAAGATAAGAAGAGGTCGTCTGAAACCAAGAAAACCAGCAAAGCCAAGCCTAAAGCGATTAAAGTCAATGAGAAAAACCTGCATGACTACTTGGGAGTGCGCCGTTTCGATTACGGCGTTGCCGAAAGTGAAAACCGTATCGGACAGGTTACCGGTTTAGCGTGGACGGAAGTCGGCGGCGAATTGCTGACTGTCGAAGCCGTGGCGTTGCCGGGCAAGGGTGTGATCCAGTGTACCGGCCAGTTGGGCGACGTGATGAAGGAATCTGTGTCCGCGGCATGGTCTGTTGTCCGTTCCCGTGCAGAATCAGTGGGTTTGGCTCCTGATTTTTACGAGAAAAAAGACATCCATGTTCACGTTCCCGAAGGCGCAACGCCGAAAGACGGTCCGAGCGCAGGTATTGCCATGACTTTGGCGATGGTGTCTGCCTTTACCAGAATTCCGGTGCGCGCCGATGTGGCAATGACAGGCGAAATCACCCTGCGCGGCGAAGTTTTGCCAATCGGCGGTTTGAAGGAAAAACTGTTGGCTGCCTTGCGCGGCGGCATCAAACACGTCCTGATTCCGAAAGACAACGTCAAAGACTTGGAAGAAATCCCTGAAAACGTGAAAACCGGCCTGACCATCCATCCGGTCAAATGGATAGACGAAGTCCTCGCTTTGGGCTTGGAAAGTCAGCCGACACCTTGGGTTGCGCCTTTAAGTACCGAAGAGGCGCAGGTTGAAGCTGCCAAGCCTAAGTCAAGGGCGAAAGCGACCAAACACTGATTTTGTAAAAAATGTGTTGCAAAAGATGCGGGTTTGCCTTGAAAGCCTGTAAAATAGGGCAATTCCGCATTTTTTGCTTGACACGGTATTTTCAGAATTGCTATAAAGCGCAAAGGTACTCAAAAGTACGAAGCCCCGAGTATTCGGGCATTTCATTATTTTCAACGATAGGAAGGGACTGATTGTGAATAAGTCTGAATTGATCGAAGCAATTGCTCAAGAAGCCGGCATTTCTAAAGCTGCCGCCCAAAAAGCTCTGGATGCCACTACCAATGCTGTAACCAACGCTCTGAAAAAAGGCGACACCGTAACTCTGGTCGGTTTCGGTACTTTCTACGTTGGCGAACGCGCAGAACGTCAAGGCCGCAACCCTAAAACCGGCGAGCCTCTGACCATTGCTGCTGCTAAAACTCCTAAATTCCGTGCCGGTAAAGCATTGAAAGATGCTCTGTAAGCATAGATAGGCATTAAGCCTGATAAAAATCGACTCTGATATAGGAGTCGATTTTTATTTTGTACTGTTTTTGTACATTTAACATAGAAATAAATCTAGAAATAAATCTAGAAATAAATCTAGAAATAAATCTAGAAATAAATCTAGAAATAAATCGAATAAAATTTGTGAGCAATGCCGCCTTGTGCCGTTATGTTCATGGTTTTGAGATGTTCGGAAGAATTTTGCCGTCATGAATTAGGCGGAAAGCGATACATTTCCAGAAATGTCTTTTGTTTGTTATACTTTCGGCGTTTAACTTTTGCAATTGTTTATAAGGAGCGCAAAATGGCAGATTTTAATAAAATCTTGACGCCGGGTGATGTCGATGGCGGCATTATTAATGTTGTGAACGAAATTCCTGCAGGCAGCAATCATAAAATCGAATGGAACCGAAAATTAGCGGCTTTCCAACTCGACCGTGTTGAACCTGCAATTTTTTCCAAACCTACAAACTACGGTTTTATCCCTCAGACTTTAGACGAAGATGGCGATGAATTGGATGTCTTGTTGGTGACAGAGCAGCCATTGGCTACCGGCATTTTTCTGGAAGCGCGCGTCATTGGCGTGATGAAATTTGTTGATGACGGCGAGGTTGACGATAAAATCGTTTGCGTTCCTGCCGATGACCGCAACAATGGCAATGCGTACAAAACATTATCTGATTTGCCGCAACAATTAATCAAGCAAATCGAATTCCATTTCAACCACTACAAAGACTTGAAAAAAGCAGGTACGACCAAAGTCGAATCCTGGGGTGATGTTGAAGAAGCGAAACAAGTCATTAAAGAATCGATTGAGCGTTGGAATAAACAAGCTTAATTGAGATCAACAAGCAAAAGGTCGTCTGAAAATATTTTCAGACGACCTTTTTGTTTTTTATGACTATGGCGCGAGCTTGGCGTTTGCCTGTTTGGCAGGGGAATTTTTTGGTATGATTGCCCCTTATATTTTCTATTGATAGGTTTGCACTATGTCTGTCTATACAAGTGTTTCTGATGAAGAAATGCGGGCGTTTTTGACCCAATACGATTTGGGCGGTTTTGTATCGTTGCAGGGAATTGCGCAGGGGATTACAAACAGCAATTATTTTTTGACCACCACGACGGGGCGTTACGTTTTAACGGTATTCGAGGTATTGAAGCAAGAGGAGTTGCCGTTTTTTCTGGAATTGAGCCGGCATCTGAGTAGCAATGGCGTGGCTTGTCCTGCTCCGATTGTGCGCAAGGATGGTAAGCTGGATTCTGTCTTGGTGGGCAAACCTGCCTGTCTGGTTACTTGCCTGAATGGCTCGGATACCGGCTGGGCAACGGAAATGCAATGCTTCAATACAGGGGCCATGTTGGCAAAAATGCATATTGCCGGACAAAGTTTCCCGCAAAAAATGGTCAATCCGCGTTACGACCGTTGGTGGCACGATGCTTGCAGTCAGCTTTTGCCGGTATTGAGCGAAGATGACGCGGCTTTGCTGCAAAAGGAGATTGCTGATTTAGATGGTAATCTGGGTAATCATCTGCCTTCAGGCATTATCCATGCCGATTTGTTTAAGGATAATGTTTTATTGGATGGGGAGAAGGTGGCGGGCTTTATCGATTTTTATTATGCCTGCAACGGAAATTTTATGTACGACCTGGCCATTGCCGTCAATGACTGGGCAAGAACAGCGGAGAACAAGCTGGATAGTTCCTTGCAAGATGCTTTTATCAGGGGGTATGAAAGCATCAGGCCTTTGTCTGATGAAGAACGCGAATATTTCCCGATTGCCCAAAGAGCGGGCTGTATCCGATTTTGGGTGTCGCGTCTTTTAGACTTTCACTTTCCGCAAACTGGTGAAATGACGTTTATTAAAGATCCCAATGCTTTTAGAGATTTGTTGCTGAGTTTGAATTGATGCATATGCAGGTAGTGAATTAATACTTGGTATTTGAAATGTAATGTATAGTGGATTAACTTTAAACCAGTACGGCGTTGCCTTGCCTTAGCTCAAAGAGA
>CAKARM010000110.1:0-7114 GCA_916720585.1 uncultured Neisseria sp. | reverse complement strand
GTACTGTCTGTGGCTTCGTCGCCTTGTCCTGATTTAAATTTAATCCACTATATATTTGGTCTTAAAACTGCACCCGAAGTTGGATGGGATGTCCGACTTTTAGGGTGCAGTTTTATTTTTCAGACGACCTTTTTCAGTCTTTCTTCTTCAAACGATGGCTGACGGTATTGAAAAAGCCGCGCAGGATGTCGATGTCTTCGGTTTGCGTGTTGGCGCGACCGAACAGGCTTTGCATACGTCGCATCAGGCGTTCGCTGTTGCGGCGGTTGAAGAAGCCGATATCGTCCATGACGCTTTCCATGTGGGCGACCATGCCTTTGATTTGCTCGTGGGTGGCGGCGTGGTCTTCTTGTTGCAGGTGGGTCATGGGCATATTGGTCTGGCTGAAGATTTCGTAACACACAACTTGCACCGCCTGGGCGAGGTTGAGCGAGAAATAGTCAGGGTTGCCGTTGATGGTCATCAGACGGTTGCATGCCTGCACTTCTTCGATGCTCAAGCCAAAGGTTTCGTTGCCGAAGACGAGGGCAACTTGTTCTCCGCGTTGTGCCGCCTGCAATAATTCGGGAACCAGTTCGCGCGGGGTTTGCAGCGGGGCGGTGATTTCGCGGCGGCGGCTGGTAAGGGCGCAGGCAAGCGTGGTGTCGGCGAGGGCTTCTCCGAGTGTGGCGGCAATCACGGCGTTGTGCAAGACGTCTGCCGCGCCGGAAGCGAGGATGAAACTTTCCTCCGGCAGTTGGAAATCTTGCGGGCTTTCGGGATTGAAAACGGGCGGTTGCCCGGTCATCGGCGTGGACATCAAATTCGGGGCGACGATGGTGAGTTTGTGCAGCCCCATGGTTTTCATGGCGCGGGCGGCAGAGCCAATATTGGCAGGATGGCTGGTGCGGGTGAGGATGATGCGGATGTTGCCGAGATAGTCGGGCAATTCGGGTTTGGCTGAAGTCATGTTTTGTTTTCGGTTTGTTCGGGAATCGGGTATAATACGCCATCTTTTTGTTTTCAGACGACCTTTCGCCTTTGGGCTTGAGAGGTCGTCTGAAATGTTCTTTAACAACGTCGGAAACGTACAAACGTTGCGTCCGGTGCAGATGCGCCGGACGGTATTTTACCTGATTTAGAAAGAAAACCCATGAATCCGTTTTTAAATACCGCTTTCAAAGCCGCCCGTAAAGCCGGGCAGATGATGATCCGCGCAAGCGGCAATCTGGATGCCGTCAAAGTTGACAGCAAGGCATTCAACGATTTCGTTTCCGACGTTGACCGCAATTCCGAGATGATTTTGGTGGAAGCGCTCAAAGAAGCCTATCCGCATCACAAAATCACTTGTGAAGAAGGCGGTTCTCACGGCAAAGCCTCTGCGGAATACGAATGGATTATCGATCCGCTCGATGGCACGACCAACTTCTTACACGGCCATCCCCAATATGCGATTTCTATGGCGCTGCTGCACAAAGGCGTGTTGCAGGAAGCTTTGGTGTACGCACCTGAACGCAACGATGTTTACATGGCTTCGCGCGGCAAAGGCGCATTGCTCAACGACCGCCGTATCCGCGTTTCTTCCCGCATTGAGTTGAACCGCTGCTTGATCGGTACCGGCTTCCCTGTCGTTGATCAAAGCATGATGGACAAGTATCTGGCTATTTTGAAAGACTTTTTGGCAAAAACTGCCGGTGGTCGCAGAGAGGGCGCGGCTTCGTTGGATTTGTGTGCCGTAGCGGCCGGCCGTTTGGACGGTTTCTTCGAGTTCAACCTCAAACCTTGGGATATTGCCGCAGGCGCGCTGATTGTGCAGGAGGCGGGCGGTATCGTTACCGATATGTCCGGCAATGAAGGCTGGCTGGAAAGCGGCGATATTGTGGCAGCCAATCCGAAAGTGCTGGCGCAAATGTTGCAAATCATTAGCGTCCATCTGTAAACAGGAGGTCGTTTTCAGACGACCTTTTGCTCGTTTTTAATACGGTGTCGTGATTTAGCAATAGTAGGAATATCATCCATGTTACTTTCAGGAGCAGATAACTACCTTTTATCGCAATCTGAAAACAGGGATTCCGATTAATGATAATATGCTCAAAGAATTGATTTGCAACAGGCCTCCCCTCTGCCAATCTGATAAATGACGAACCGTATTGTTGTGAATAATATGAAGAAAAAAACTTTTTTGAATCGTCCCAAGACATCCGTTTTCCGCACCGGACAAATTGCTGCCGCGGTGTGCGCGGCAGTATGCGTGGCAACGGCGCAGGCTTATCCTTTGCAGGCTATTTTAAGGGATGCCATGGTATCCGACCCGATTGTGAAGGAAGCGAAAGCAACCGAAGATTCGGCCAAAAGTACGACGAAGGCTACCCGTGCGCGCCATTATCCCGTGTTGACGCTGACAGGTACCAAAGTTTTGGCGCAGAAAAACAAATATTCCAGCAACGATATGAATGACGGTGTCGGCATACGCGGAACTTTGAATGTATATTCATGGGGCGCCATCAATGCGGCGGTACGGCGCGATAAAAACAGAGAGCAATACTACCATCATCGTTATTTCGAAAATCAGGAACGTCTGGGTAGCGACATCGGCAAACTCTATTTGACCGCATTGCGCGCGAAAGAAATCTTGCGCATCAACCGTCAGAGCTTGGTCCGACACAATAATCTCCTGAAAGATTTGAATATTATTGTGAAATACGATAGCGGCCGCCGTTCCGAACTCATTGAAGCGCGTGCGCGCCTGTTGCAGGTCGAATCATCCATCGCGCAACAACAACGCACGATGGAATTGGCGTTGAGCCGTCTGTCCCGCTACACCGGACGGCAGTTGACGGCAGAGGATTTGGAAGATCCGTTTGCCAACGACAGCGCGGAATCATTGGTCCGCCGTTTCAAAACCGCCGATAACAACACCAATCCTTCCTATCGGGCGCAGGTGGCAGAACGCGACAGCGTGAAGGCAGATTTGGACGTTTCTAAAGCAGAACGCCTGCCCGCCGTAAATCTGGAAGGTAATGCGAACCGTGACAACAGACAGCTTTATTTAAATGTGGCATGGAATGTCTTGGACGTTGCTGCGCGCCATAATGTGCAGAAAAATGCCGATGCCCTGATCGCCGCCGAATCGAAATCCGAGCAGATTATGCGCGACATTACCGAGAAAACCCAAACCGCTGAAATCGACATGCGCGAGAGCGAACGCCGTGCCGATATTGCCGCTCAACATATTGCCGCACAAAAAGACGTGGTTAAAACTTACGAGCTGCAATTCAAAATTGCCCGCCGCACGCTGACCGACGTTTTGGGCGCATACAACGAATTGTCCAGCATTGAGCAGGAAAACATTTCGGCGCGTAACGACTTCCGCGATGCCGCATTGGATTATCTGGCTGCGCAGGCGCAAATGGCGAATTGGGCAGGCTTGAAGCAATAACATAAAATCTTAACATCATTACTCATTACGCGAATTATCATGAAAGCAATCATCGAACATATTGTGTTGGTTACCCGTCTCTTAGGGGCGCCTGTGTCAGAAGCCGCGCTGACGGCAGAGGTGGTTCGGGATAAAAAACTCAATGTCAACTATCATTCCCTCGTCGAAGTCTTGCGCAGCCACGGCTTCGAAAACACATTGTCCAAGCGCAATCTGGAAGACATTCCATCGCTTGCCGTTCCTGTGATGATCATTCTTCACAACGAAGAGGCTGCCGTCATTACCAATATCGAAGGTTCGGGTCGAAACAGAAAATATCATATCCGTCAGGTAGATGGCTTGGAGCAGCAGCTTGATCATGACCAGCTTTCCGGTCTGTATCTGGGTTACTGCTGGTTTATCAAGCCCAAAATGGCGGCGGACACGCGTTCCGAACTGCCCGAATACCACCTCCCCAAAGCATGGTTTTGGAAAGTCATTTGGCGTTTCCGCAGCTATTACTATCAAGTGATTTTGGCGACCGTCATCATCAACTTCCTCGCCTTGGTCAGCTCGTTGTATGTTATGAACGTGTACGACCGCGTCATTCCCAACCAAGCCTATGAAACCCTGTGGGTTTTGAGTATTGGCGTTGTCCTCGCCATTTTGTTCGAATTTGCCGCCAAGATGATACGCGGCCATTTGACCGACATCGCCGGTAAAAAGGCCGACCTGATTATCAGCTCCGCCTTGTTCCGCCGCGTGATGGCATTGCGTCTCGCCGACCGTCCCGCTTCTTCCGGTTCATACGCCAACAACCTGCGCGAATTTGAATCCGTACGCGAATTCATGACCAGCGCGAGCCTGTTGACTTTGGTGGACTTGCCGTTCCTGTTGCTGTTTATCTTTGTTATTTCGATAGTCGGCGGCAAATTGGCATTGGTTCCTTTGGCGATTATTCCGATTGTCGTCATTGTCGGCTTCATCGTTCAACGCCCCTTGTCGCGCCACATTAACGAATCCATGAAAGAAAGCTCGCAACGTTCAGGCCTTGCCGTAGAAGCCATCGAAGGCATCGAAACCCTGAAAACCAACAATGCGACTTCATGGGCGCAACAACGCTGGGATGAATACACCGCTAAAACCTCCGCCTCATCCATCAAAGTAAAAGATACCAGCAACTTCATGGTCAACTTCGCCGTTGCCATGCAGCAGCTCAATACTGTCTTTTTGGTCGTTGTCGGTACCTATCTGATTCATGCCGACAACCATGCGGAACGGATTACCATGGGTGCACTGATTGCCTCCGTCATCCTGTCCGGCCGCGCGTTGGCGCCGTTGGCTCAAGTTGCCGGCCTTGCTACCCGCTTCCAACAAGCGAAGCTGGCGTTAAGAGGCGTGAACGACATTGTTTCTCGTCCGATCGAACGCAGCCCCGAACGCAAATACATTACTTTGGACAACGTTCAAGGCAATATCGCTTTTGAAAACGTAACGTTCAAATACAAAAACGAAAGCAACAACGCAGTTGACGAGTTGCGCATCAACATCCGACCCGGTGAAAAAGTCGGTATCCTCGGACGTATCGGCAGCGGTAAAAGTACCATGCTGAAGCTAGCGAGCGGTCTGTACGACACCGAAAAAGGCAACGTAACCCTCGACGGCGTCGATATGCGCCAACTTGATCCGAATTTCCTGCGTAACCAAGTCCTCCTATTCAGCCAATCTCCACGCCTTTTCTTGGGTACATTGCGCGAAAACATGGACTTGGCGCGTACCGACAGCTATTCGACCGACCAAGACCTGCTGACCGCACTCAAACGTTTCGGTCTGGACCAAATCATCCGCAACCACCCAAGAGGCTTGGATATGCCTTTGGGTGAAGACGGTTTGGGTCTGTCCGGCGGTCAAAAACAAATCATCGCCCTCGCACGCATGACGCTGCGCGACCCCAAAGTTGTCCTTTTGGACGAGCCGACAACCAGCCTCGACCAAGGTACCGAACGCATGGCATTGAACGCGATTGCCCACTGGGGACGCAACCGCACCATGCTTTTGGTGACCCACCGTCCGCAAGTGCTGCAAATCGTTAACCGCATCATCGTAATGGAAAACGGCAAAGTCGTTATGGACGGCCCGCGCGATTTAGTGTTGCAAAAACTGATGCAAAACGAGCAAAACAAAGTCAAAGCAGCACAACAAGCGCAGGAAAACCAACGTCCCGGCGAAGCGGCGCAAGCATGACGAAAAGGGAAAAGGTCGTCTGAAAACACAAGCAGAAAGCGTTTCAGACGACCTCTTTGAAAACAACAAACAGATACCGAAGATTCATCATTATGAGCGAAAACAACGTTAAATCCAAAGACCTGCATCTCATTAACGATTTGAATGCAGCCTTGCAAAAAGAAAAACACAGCGGCCAATTTTGGGTCATCATCCTGTTTTTCCTGCTGCTCGTCGTCTTTGTCGTATGGGCATACAACAGCACCGTCGAAGAAGTAACCCGCGGCAACGGTAATGTCATCCCCAGCAGCCGCGAACAAGTCATCCAAAGTCTGGACGCAGGCGTCATTACCCAAATGATGGTTAAAGAAGGCGATTTGGTCGAAAAAGACCAAATTCTGCTGAAGCTCGACGACACGCGCAGCCTTGCCGTATTGCGCGAGAGCGAAGCCAAAGTCCAAAACCTCGAGGCCACCATCGCTCGCCTGAAAGCCGAAGCTTACGGCGGCAAACTCACGTTCCCCAACAGCGTCAGCCCCGAACTCCGCCGCCGCGAAACCGCCGCATATAACGCCCGCCGCCAAGCCATGACCGATGCCGTACAAAGTCTGGTACAAAGCAAAGCGGCGCTTGATCGCGAAATCGCCATTACTGCACCTATGGTGGCACAAGGCGTTATGTCCGAAGTCGAACTCCTCAAAATGCGCCGCGAATCCAGCGATCTGACCCTGCAAATTGCCGAACGCCGCAACCGTTACAGGACAGATGCCAACAACGAACTCGTGCAATCCGAATCCGAGCTGGCGCAATCCAAAGAAAACATGGCCATGCGCGCCGACCCGGTTGACCGCTCCCAAATCCGCTCCCCCATGCGCGGCATCGTCAAAAACATCAAAATCAATACCATCGGCGGCGTAGTCAACCCGGGCGAAGAAATCATGCAAATCGTCCCCGTTGACGACAAACTCCTTGTCGAAGCCTATATCCGTCCGCAAGACATCGCCTTCGTCCGCGCAGGACAGCCCGCACTGGTCAAAGTCAGCGCATATGACTACTCCATCTATGGCGGATTGGAAGGCAAAGTTACCCTTGTCGGCGCAGATACCGTCAGCAACTCCATGCAAAGCCGCGCCAATGACTTGAAACTCGACCCCAACCAAGTTTACTACCGAGTCATCGTCCAAACTGAGAACAACGCCCTGAAAGACAAAAACGGTAAAGACATGCCGATTATTCCGGGCATGGTTGCCACAGTGGACATTAAAACCGGCGAAAAAACCATCTTCCAATACCTGATCAAACCGATTACCCGTATGAAACAGGCATTGAGCGAGCGTTAATTTTCCGAATCAAACTTGCTTAACAGTCAAAAGGTCGTCTGAAAAACTGGGCTGCGTCCAAATCTTGGACGTTCATAAAACCCTATTTAGGCGCTCTATATAAGCTGGGTTCTGTATACGACAGGGCCCAGCTTTTTTTACTTTCAAACTGTAA
>CAKARM010000109.1:0-7191 GCA_916720585.1 uncultured Neisseria sp. | reverse complement strand
GTGCTTCAGCACCTTAGAGAATCGTTCTCTTTGAGCTAAGGCGAGGCAATGCCGTCCTGGTTTAAAGTTAATCCACTATATATTCCGTCCGTCATGATGGGAATAACAACAAAAGGTCGTCTGAAAACCAAGATTCAGGTTTTCAGACGACCTTTTTCTTGACCCAACCCTTTCAAACCATCGCTTGATACAACGCAATCATCAGCGGCATGGTGATGACGCACAGCAGCGTCGTGATGCCGTAAATCGCGCTGGCTTTACGGGCGTTCTGACCATAAACCATCGCCATTTGGGTAACGGTGGACGCGGCTGGGCTGACGGTGGCGAGGAAGCTGATAAGGACGACGGTATCGCTGTGCCCGCCGAGGTGCGCGATGCCCGAAATTTTGACAAACACCAGCAGAATCAGCGGGATAAGCATCAGACGCAGGAAGGCGACAAGGTAAATCCGTTTGGAGAGGACGATTTCTTTAAGCGGCAGCGAGGCAATCAGCATTCCGGCAACGAGCATGGCGACGGGGCCTATCATGCCGCCGACGGTGGCGAGCGTATTGTCGATGATGTGCGGCAGTTTGATTTGGAAGGCAAACATGAACACGCCGATAAAAATGGAAAGGATGTTGATGTTGGTGAGTACGGTTTTCCACGCAAGATTGCCGCGCCCGCAAAGCAGCAGCCGCAGGTGCGTCCAGAAAAGGAACATTTGGACGATGATGAAGCCGCTGGTGTAAATCACCCATTGCGGTCCGAAAATGGACATCACCAGCGGGATGATGAGATTGCCGGAATTGGTGTAAACCGTGGCGGCGTGTTCGAGCGTATCGAGCTTGAACAGGGTTTTGAAAAGCCTGCCCAGCGCAATCAGCAGGATGTGGAACACGACCGCCAAGGCGACCGAGAGTTTCAACCCATCAATGATGTCGGGCGTGTTCTCGATTTGGAAGGCGTGAATCATCACCGACGGGCTGATGAGGTAGAGCGCGATGACGGAGAGCGTGCGGCTGTGTTCGGAATTCAGAAGCTTGGATTTCACCAACGCCATGCCCATCAGGACAATCAGGGTCAGCTCGGTGATTTTGCCGGCGAGGAGCAGGGCGGTTTCCATGAGTGTGGCACATTTGGAGAAAACGGAAATTTTACGCTTGCGCGCCAGTGCGGACAATGTATTCGGAACACGGTTTCAGACGACCTTTCCGTGTTTGCCGCCGTATTCAAAAGGCAAAGGTCGTCTGAAAACGCCGCTCGGATTTTCAGACGACCTCACGCTCTGCCCTGTTCTCATTTAAAGTTAATCCACTATACGCACAGACACAGCGGGAATGGCAACGCATTGCCCAAGTGGAATGTTGACAATTTTTCACCCGACAACAAGGCGTTTTCAGTATAATACCGCCCGCAAATTTTCCTTTTTTTTGAAAAGCATAAATCATGACTACTTCAAATCAAAATGTGCTGGAGCGTATATTCAATTTAAGCGCAAACGGCACGAATGTGCGCACTGAGCTGATGGCAGGTCTGACCACCTTCCTCGCCATGTGTTACATCATCATCGTCAATCCGCTGATTCTCGGCGAAACGGGCATGGATATGGGCGCGGTATTCGTCGCCACCTGCATCGCTTCCGCCATCGGCTGCTTCGTGATGGGCTTCGTCGGCAACTATCCGATTGCGCTCGCTCCGGGCATGGGTTTGAACGCCTATTTCACCTACGCCGTCGTCAAAGGCATGGGCGTTCCCTGGCAGGTGGCTTTGGGCGCGGTATTCGTTTCCGGCATCATTTTCATTTTATTCAGCTTTTTCAAAGTGCGTGAAATGCTGGTGAACGCGCTGCCTATGGGTTTGAAAATGTCGATTGCCGCCGGTATCGGGCTGTTTCTGTCGCTGATTGCGCTCAAAGGTTCCGGCATCATCGTCGCCAGCGACGCGACTTTGGTGAAGCTGGGCGACATCCACCAACCTGCCGCACTCTTGGTATTGGCGGGCTTCGCCATGGTGGTGGCTTTGGGACATTTCCGCGTCAAAGGGGCGATTATCCTGACCATTCTGGCAATCACAGCCATTTCCACCCCGCTGGGCTTGAGCGATTTTAAAGGCGTGGTCGGCGAAATTCCGAGCATCGCGCCGACTTTCATGCAGATGGATTTCAACGGTCTCTTTAAACTCAGCATGATCAGCGTGATTTTCGTCTTTTTCCTGGTTGATTTGTTTGACTCCACCGGCACGCTGGTCGGCGTTTCCCACCGCGCGGGCCTGCTGGAAGACGGCAAACTGCCCCGCCTGAAACGTGCCCTGTTCGCCGACTCGACCGCCATCGTCGCCGGTGCCGCACTGGGTACGTCTTCAACCACGCCGTATGTCGAAAGCGCGGCAGGTGTGTCCGCAGGCGGCCGCACCGGTCTGACCGCCGTAACCGTCGGCGTATTGATGCTGGCGTGTCTGATTTTCTCGCCGCTGGTGCAGAGCATCCCCGGCTTCGCCACCGCTCCCGCGCTGCTCTACGTCGGTGCGCAAATGCTGCGCAGCGCGCGTGAAATCGACTGGGACGACATGACCGAAGCCGCCCCCGCTTTCCTGACCATCGTGTTCATGCCGTTCACCTATTCGATTGCCGACGGCATCGCCTTCGGCTTCATCAGCTACGCCGTGATTAAACTTTTATGCAACCGCGTCAAAGACGTACCGCCTATGGTGTGGATAGTCGCCGTATTGTGGGCGTTGAAATTCTGGTTTATGGGCGGCTGATACCGTTCCCAGATTTGATTCCACAATCGTTTATATTCGTCTCCGCAATAACAAAAGGTCGTCTGAAATTTTTCAGACGACCTTTTTGGTTTTTTAAGATGAAATGAATATTTGAAACTTCGCGCTATCGTTCCGCTCAATATTCAAAGGCATCAGCCAATGCTTAAAACCATTCTTTCTTACCGATAACATAAACTTGTTCAAATTCTTCCGGCGTACATTTCAGGTATTTAACGATGTCGATGATACAGAAAACAAAAATAATCATCGGACCAACGAGAATAACCGAACCTAAAATACAAATCAACAGGTAGATGATACCGACTTTGTTTACGCCCAAATAAAATTTATGCACCCCGAAGCAACCTAAAAAGAACGCCAAAACAGAGGCAACAAGTCGTTTGTCATCGGTAATACGAGAGGATTGCAGAGGTGTATTTTCGGACATTTTTTTCTCCAAACGGATAGTCAATATTAAGAAAGTGTTTTTAAGTATAGCAGAATAATGATATTAATTTCACACAGATTTTATTTTTACTGCCCGCCTGAAACGCATCCTGTTTACCGACTCGACCGCCATCCTCGCCGATACCGGCATGTCTGATTTTCTCGCCGCCGGTGCAGAGCATCCCCAACTTCGCCACCGCCACCGCGCTGCGCTACGGTGGCTGATGCCGTTTCCAGATTTGATTCCATAATCGTTTATATTCGTCTCCGCAATAGCAAAAGGTCGTCTGAAAATTTTCAGACGACCTTTTTTGGTTTTTAAGATGAAATGAATATTTGAAACTTCGCGCTATCGTTCCGCTCAATATTCAAAGGCATCAGCCAATGCTTAAAACCACTCTTTCTTACCGATAACATAAACTTGTTCAAATTGTTCCGGCGTAGATGTCAGGTATTTAAAGATGTCGATGATACATAAAATGAAAACAGCTAAAAAAACAGGTTGGAAAACAAACATACCCACCACGCCAATCACCAAATAGATGATACCGGCTTTGTTTAAGCCCAAATAGAATTTATGCGCTCCGAAGCAACCTAAAAAGAACGCCAAAGCCGCGGCGATGATGCGTTTGTTGGTAGTAGGAAGGGATTGCAGAGGTGAATTTTCGGACATTTTTTCTCCAAACGGATAGTCAATATTAAGAAAGTGTTTTTAAGTATAGCAGAATAATGATATTAATTTCACATAGATTCTATTTTTATTGAATAATAAACCTATAAAATTTCGTAAATTTATGTTACGAAAAGCCTAATTTGCAGTTTAAATATGCGATTTCCTATACATTTTTAGCATATTATACTTACTACCTTTATTTATCTTTTCGATTTATCCGCATTTCTTAGCCAATCCGCCCCGCTTAAAGTTTCAGACGACCTCGACACTGCTTTTGACTCTGCCGCGCCTGTCTAGTTCAGATTTAAAAATGAAACAACACCAAACTCAGCGCAATCACCGCCATGCCGGACGTCAACCCGTAAACGGTTTCGTGTCCGTCGGAATAACGCTTGGCGGCGGGCAGCAATTCGTCCAACGCAAGAAACACCATCACGCCCGCAATCACGCCGAACACTGCGCCGAACACGAAAGGCGATAAAAACGGCTTGAGCATGGTGTAGCCCAAAACCGCGCCCAAAGGTTCGGCAAGCCCTGAAGCGAGGCAGGCGAGGACGGTTTTTTTGCGGTTGCGGGTGGCGAAATAAACGGGCGCGGCAATGGAAATGCCTTCGGGAATATTGTGTATCGCAATCGCAAGCGCCAGCGGCATCCCGACGGCGGGATTTTCCAGCGTGGCGAAAAACGTTGCCAAACCTTCGGGAAAGTTGTGCGCGGTAATCGCAAACGCCGCCATCATGCCGACGCGGGCGATGTGGCGGCGTTTGTTTTCCTGAAAGGCGGGGTCGTGCGGGTCGAGCGTTTCATGCGGGTTCGGCACTAGGCGGTCAATCAGCGCAATCGATCCCATGCCCGCCAGAAAAGCCAGCGTCGCGGCAGCGAAGGCTTTGTCTTTGTCGTAAACCTGCCCGAAGGCTTCGCTGGATTTGTTGAAAATCTCCGTCAGCGACACATACACCATCGCCCCGCCCGCGAACGCCAATCCGAACGACAAGACACGCGGGTTGGGCGTTTTGGAAAACATCACCAGCCCGCTGCCCAATACGGTAAACAATCCGGCGGCAAGGGCGATGCTGAAGGCGGTGAAGAGGTTGGTTGAGCTGATATCAGGCATCGTCTTAAGTCGTTAACACAATAAAGAAATCAGCCTAACATATTTTCCTGAATTAGAGAATAATTATTATTTTTATTTATATTGAAAAGAACAATGTAGGATTAGAAACGTCGGCAAATACACAACCCATCTTACGATAAAAACCATTCCAACCATTTTCCTTCCCCAAACGGCAACAAAGCGCGCCATCCGCCAGTCCGAAACGCCGCCGGATTTTCCATACAAATGGAAGAAATGTTATGATTTTGCAATCTTCCCTCTTTCAGACGACCCCATGCGGATGATGTGAAAGGTCGTCTGAAACACATTCAAACCCCTCCGAAACGAGACATTCATGACCCTGCAAATCGGTATCGACTTAGGCACGACCAACAGCCTGATTGCCCAGTTCCACAACGGCGAAACCCGCCTGATTCCCAACCAACACGGCCATTTTCTGACACCGTCGGTCATCAGCGTCGCCGAAGACGGCAGCATCCTGACCGGCATCGCCGCACGCGAACGCCTCTCCACCGCCCCGACGCTGACCGCCTCGGCGTTCAAGCGATTTATGGGAACGGATAAAACTTTCCATTTGGGCAAGCGCACGTTCCGCGCCGAAGAATTGTCCGCGCTGATTTTAAAAAGCCTGAAAGAAGATGCGGAAGCCTTTTTGGGAGAACCGGTATGCGATGTCGTTCTGACCGTTCCCGCCTATTTCAACGCCATCCAACGTCAGGCAACGAAAAACGCGGCACAGATGGCAGGTTTGAACGTCTTGCGTTTACTCAACGAACCGACTGCCGCCGGCCTTGCTTACGGTTTGCAGGAAAAACCCGACGACACGCGCTTTTTGATTTACGACTTGGGCGGCGGGACGTTTGACGTATCCGTACTCGATTATTTCGACGGCGTCGTCCAAGTATCCGCCAGCGCGGGCGACAACCATTTGGGCGGCGAAGATTTCGTCAACGTGCTGCGCCAGTGTTTCCTGAAAAAATGCACGACGCTGACGTCGTCTGAAAGCGACAAACTGGCGCAAAACAGCGAATTGTGGCAGGTATTGGAAACCGCCAAGCGCAAACTCGGCGAAGAAATGCAGGCGGAAATCCGTTTCCATTACGGCGACACGGTTCACTCCGCCGTCATCAGCCGCGAAGAATTCCAAGAAGCCGCCACGCCATTAATGGGCCGCCTGCGCCAACCGCTGGAACGCGCATTGCGCGATGCCAAGCTGCACCCTTCGCAAATCGACGGCATCATCTTGGTCGGCGGCGCGACGCGGATGCCGATGATTCGGCATTCCATTGCCCAACTGTTCCGCCGTATCCCGCTTGTTTCGGTCAATCCCGACGAAGCCATCGCACGCGGCGCGGCGGTGCAGGCGGCGCTGATTGCGCGCAACGAAAGCGTGGAAGAAGTCGTCCTTACCGACGTGATGCCCTTCTCGCTCGGCACGGAAGCCGGCATGGACATTGGCGACCAATACGTTACCGGACGGTTTTTCCCGATTATTGAACGCAATATGCCCGTTCCCGTTTCACGCGTCGAAACTTTCATCACTTCCCACGACGGGCAGAAAGTGATTTTGGTCGATGTTTTGCAGGGCGAGTCCATGCTTGCCAAAGAAAACCTGAAACTGGGCGAACTGTCGGTCAACGTCCCGCCCAAGCCGAAAGGACAGGTATCGATAGACGTCCGCTTCAGCTACGACGTCAACGGGCTTTTAGAAGTCGACATCAACAACAAAAACCTGAATCTGCACATCAATCAGGTTTTCCGTCAAAACAGCCAAAGCCTGACGCCTGAAGAAATCAAGGCTTCCCTGATCAAACTCGCCGCCTTGAAAATCCATCCGCGCGATCAGCAGCACAATATCTATCTGTTGGAAAAAGCCAAACGCCTGTATGAAGAATTCCTCGGTGACAACCGGCACATCATCGCCGCAGAAGTGGCGCGTTTTGAAGCCGTATTGGAAACGCAGGACCCAATCGTTATCCATAGGGCGCAACAGCAATTTAGCGAATTTTTAAACCGTTTCGACGGCGGCTGGCTGCTGTAAACGCTTCGCTTTTCATCGGACACGCCGAACAATGAAAGATAAAATCCATTGAAAACAAAAAATTATGCAATACTGGCAAAAATAAGTTGACACCTTTCCGACGCATCCATATAATGTACGGCTTATCGGGTCGTTAGCTCAGTCGGTAGAGCAGCGGACTTTTAATCCGTTGGT
>CAKARM010000108.1:0-7208 GCA_916720585.1 uncultured Neisseria sp. | reverse complement strand
GCTAAAAATCTTGCGGGATTGGTGTGGAATTTAGGGCTAATCTACGTCAGCCCCTAATTTTAACTGCGTTGAAGCTACGCTTTCAGGTAGCCTTTTCAGACGGCCTCAAAGGCTACCTGAAAACAAGTTGCCGAGTTTCTGCGAAGCCAACCCCCATCCCCGCCCAAAGGAAACTAACATGACCGCCCCCTCCGCATCCGCCCCCCAACCCGTCAACGTCGGCATCATCGGCCTCAGCGCAGGCGGCGGCTGGGCGTCGATGGCGCACTACCCCTCACTCTCCCGCCTGCCCGAGCTGTTCGCCATCAAAGGGCTCACCGCCGGCAGCCCCGCTTCTGCCAAACTCGCCGCCGAAAAATACCGCGTGCCGTTTTACAGCGACACCCCCGCCGAACTCGCCGCCCGCGACGACATCGGCCTCATCGTCGTCGCCGTCAGCCTCCCCCAACATCAAGCCCTTATCGAACAAATCGCCCCCTACGGCAAAGCCATCTACTGCGAATGGCCGCTCGGCACCACGCCCGAACAGTCCCGCGCCCTGCAACAAACCGCCGAAAAATACGGCTGCCGCACCTTCATCGGCCTGCAAGCCCCCACCTCCCCCTACGTGCGCAAAATCAAAGCCCTGCTCGATGACCCCGCCACCGGCCGCCTGCTCAGCTGCACCGTGCGCGGCAGCAACCCCGCAGGCGGTGCCCTCATCGACCCGCGCTATCTCTATGCCCAGCAACAGGAAAACGGCGTCAACACCCTCACCATCCCGTTCGCCCACATGCTCGCCGCCCTCAACCTGCTGACCGGCCGCCCGCCCCTCGAACGCGCCCTCACCGCCTGCCTCCACCCCCAAGTGCGCCGCAAAGACAACGGCCAAACCCTCCGCCGCACCGCCACCGACCACGTCCTCTACCAAGCCCGCCACACCAACGGCGCGCTCACAGACGTGGTTTACCTCGGCGGCGGCAGCGGGCTGGCCATGCAAATCGAATGCGAACACCTCAGCCTCGTCATCACCGCCAACAGCGGCCACATCCAATACGAACCGCTCACCATCGAAATCATCCACGAAGGCCAAAGCCAAACCCTGCCGCCCCACAGCACCCCCGCCGAATGCCTGGTCGAAACCTACCGCGCCGTCTGGCACGACCTGCACCACGGCACACACACCGTCCCCGACTTCGCCTACGCCGCCGAACACCAGCAGCGCGTGTTCGATTTGGCGGCAAGCCCGCAGCCGTAGCGTGTGCCGCCCCGCCGCCCGCGCCCGTTACCGACATTGCCAGCGCGAAGGCTTGGATTGCCACCATCCGCGCCAAAGCCGATTTGCATTACGAACTCGTGCTCGGCCCGTTTTGCGACGGCGACATGATTTCCGCCTATTGGCGCGTTACCGCCATGCTCGGCGACAAAACCGCCGTCAAAGTTGGCACGGATTTCCTGAAAGTCAAAGACGGCAAAATCACCGACTGCTGGACGATGAACAACAACGCCGCATAAAGCGAAGCCCGATGGGTTTCAAGCAGCCTGCACTTGGGTTTTGCAAAGCAAGCGTAGGGTGTGCGGCTCTGCCACGCACCGTTTAGCGGCATTCCAATGGTGCGTGAACAAGTTCACACACCCACGCGCTGATTGAATGAATAATTCCGTGATAGCAAAGGCAGCAAGCGTAGGTCGGATACTTGTATCCGACAAAACCTTTAACACTCCCGTCATTGCAATCCATTGCAGCAATGCCCAAAATGTCGGATTCGAGAATCCGACCTACGCCAAGCTTGTTAAGTGCAACCTATATGGATGTGTGAAAACAATATCCATGCCATTTGAACGCTGCCGCCTGATGATGCGGATTATTTCCGGTGCTCCAAAGGAGTAACTATAATGTTTGATTATCTGAATAAAAATCTAGATTCGAATTTCAGAAAAATTAAAATAAAAAAAGATAAGCCTATCGTGGCTTTAATCAGTCAAAACTTCCTAAAAACAATAAATTGCAACAATTTATTTGAATCGATTAAACAATATCCTTTATTTTGGATAATTCTTATCGGAGAGAATTCTAGTCTTTTAGAAGATGAATTTGATAATCTTTTGGAGCAGGAATCTATCAAAAATAACAATATGTTAAATGTGGTAACAACTAATTTTCAATTTAGTGATTTAACAATAACGGATATAGAAGATATTGCTTATGAATTTTTATTTGTGCCCTGTCCGAATGGTAACTGCCAATATTTATCATTCTTAGATTTGAATCATGTTGCTGACAGGAAAATTTTTGATTTCATTGAAACACAGCTTAATAATAAAGCAACTTAGTGGTCATAATATTTGCTTTATGATAAAAGTTATAAAGCAGTTTGCACTTTGAAAGGAAGTAACCCCATGTCTAAAAAAATCAAAGCAGATTCTGAGCTTATCAATGAATGCTACAAATGGGTCAAACACCAGTTTTTTACCCAATATGCTGCAAAACATTACGCCAAAGCAGAATTTTGTGTTGTTCAAACCAAGCTAACTGAAAGTAAAATCGGTGGATTACCCTATCTACCCAAAGGTGATGTGGCACCGAAAAATGTAGACGGCGAAACCTTGCGTTTACTTGCTCAAATCAACTGCACTGACCTAAAAGATCTAGAACACTTTCCTTCAACAGGCATACTGCAATTTTTCATCTTAGACAACTGGGAATTCGGTATAGAAAACGGTCGAGACGGCTACGCTGTGCGTTACTATCCTGAAATTAGTGAACACTACACGGAAGCAGAACTTACCAAATACTACCAGCCTTATGCAGAAGATGACGAGTGTTTTCCTATATTGCAAGAGTGCAAGTTGCAATTCGAACTTACTGAACAAACTCCCGTTTTAGACCACGCTACCTGTGTCATGCTGTGCGGAAAATATTTGGCTGAACATAACATAGAAGTCGATTACCGCATGAAAGAACATCTTCAACGCGTCGTACAGCACGAATACGAAAATGAATTTAGTACATACAACAAAGAGGATGAAGATGAAGAAAATCATAGTCAATGTGGTGGCTACCCGTATTTCACACAAAGCGACCCGCGCGATGAAGATAAAGGATTGGTCGACTATAATATCCTGCTGTTCCAACTAGACAGTAGCTTTGATGAAGACGGCGAAGAAATCGTGATGATAGGCGATATGGGCGTGATGAACTTCTTTATCCGGCAAGATGATTTACAGCGTAAGGATTTTTCCGATGTACTGTATTCTTGGGATTGCTGCTAACCCTACACTTGTTGCCTGAAACAGCATACAGATTCACCTCGCATCTGTTTTAGGCTTATGACATTCACTTGTACAAACACTATCTTTCAGACGACCTTAAAAAATAGATTTGCTTTCACCCGTAGCATAGAAAACTTTTTCATCAGTCAAATTTATCATTCACTTCATGCGGATTGATACGGGCGTTATCCTCCTGCCCTAGACCGACTAATTTACGAAGCCGGGTCATATAGGCATTGACATTCAAACCGCGTCCGTATCGTTGCGCTTCCCAAATGGTTTCCGCCAACGCATCCATCATGTCATGCTCGGCGCGTACCCAGTCGTTGTTATAACGTGTGCAAAGTTGCTGGTGAATCGCCCGTATGCCCGGCGGCTGGTCGATGGCTGCCTGCTCTTGAAGGGAAAGATGCAGCGACATGTGTAAAAACGGGTTGCTCTCCCCGTCTTCCGGCAGCCAGTTTTTGTCTAAGTAATCTTCAATTTTTTCAAGATAATGGGTATATTCGGGATGGGATTCGATGATACGGAGTGCTTTATGTTGAAGCGCATCCAGTTGCAGCGGGGTCAGGCGGTTTTTCCAAACGTGTGCGAAAAATCGGCGGACGTCGTGGGTATTGACATCGTACATGATGAGAAGTGGCTATTGAAGCGTCTGAGAGAATATTTAGAGAAATGGATTTATAGCGAGGCAGAACCTGATAACAAGTTCTGCCTCACTATATTTTGATTACTGCAAAAACCTTATTGGTCCACAAACGCGCGTTCGATCAGGTAGTCGCCGCGTACGCCGGTTTTCGGGGAGACGGTCAGACCGAAATCATCCAGAACTTTGCAGGTGTCTTTCAGCATGGCAGGGCTGCCGCACAGCATGGCGCGGTCGTCTTGCGGGTTGATTTTAGGCAGGCCGATGTCTTCAAACAGTTTGCCGCTTACCATCAGGTCGGTCAGGCGGCCGTGGTGTTCGTAGTCTTCGCGGGAAACGATGGGGTAGTAAATCAGTTTTTCTTTAACCAAGTCGCCGAGGTATTCGTGTTCGGGCAATTCTTTAGTAAAGCGGTCGTAGTACGCCAAATCTTTTTTGTAGCGCACGCCGTGTACGAGGATGATTTTTTCAAATTGCTCGTAAATTTCGGGATCTTTGGTGATGCTCAAGAAAGGGGCGATGCCGGTACCGGTGCTCAACAGGTAAAGGTGTTTGCCGGGATTCAGGTCGCCGGCAACCAAAGTTCCGGTCGGTTTTTTGCTGATTAACACGTCGTCGCCGACTTTAAGGTGTTGCAGGCGGCTGGTCAGGGGGCCGTCTTGGACTTTAATGCTGAAAAATTCGAGGTGTTCTTCCCAGTTGGCGGAGGCGACGCTGTATGCGCGCATCAGCGGTTTGCCGTCCACCATCAATCCGACCATGACGAATTGGCCGTTTTCAAAACGCAACGATTCGTCGCGGGTGCAGGTAAAGGTGAAATACGCATCCGTCCAGTGGTGTACGGACAATACTTTTTGGGTATTGAATGCTGCCATTTGAGTTTCCTGTCGGTAAATCCGTCTGATCGCGCGGGTCGGGCGGATGATGGTTTTAAAAGGGTTTTCAGACGACCTCTCTCGCCTGTGAATAGATAATGCCGAATTAGAGCAAACGCGCAATTTTAAACGAAAATATTTATCATCACAATGCTTGCTGTCTAGCAGAGGTCGTCTGAAAACTTTTCAGACGACCTCTCGGACAATGCCTTACTTGTCTAAGGTTTCGCGGATGATTTCTTTGACGGCGGCTGCATTGTTCGGCGCGACTCGGACGCGCTGCGGCAATTTTTCCAAACCTTCCAGCGCGGCGGGGCGCGGAATGGCGACATCGCCGACGGCTTCGTGTATGGTCGCATCGAATTTCGCTGCCAACGCGGTTTCCAAACAAACAACCGTCTCCCCTTCTTCGCGCACTTCGCGGGCGACTTTTACGCCGTCGGCAGTGTGCGGGTCGATGAGTTCTTTATCTTGCTCGTAAACCTGTTTGATGGTGGCGAGGCGGTCGGCGTGGGTAGATTTGCCGGAAGTAAAGCCGTATTTGCCGCCGACTTTTTCCAAGGCAAACTGCAAATCAAAGCCCTTGCCCGCCGCGACTTTCGCCCACAGCGTATTGATTTCCTGAGGATCGCGATCCATCAGGTCGAACACGAAACGCTCGAAGTTGGATGCTTTGGAAATGTCCATAGACGGGCTGGAGGTAACATAAGTATGCTCGCTGTTGCGCGGGCGGTATGCGCCGGTTTTGAAAAACTCGTCCAACACGTCGTTTTCATTGGTCGCCACAATCAGGCGGCGGATAGGCAAGCCCATCTGTTTGGCGATGTGTCCCGCGCAAACGTTACCGAAGTTGCCGCTCGGCACGCAGAAGCTGACCTGCTCCTCATTACTTTGCGTCGCTTTGAAATAGCCTGCAAAGTAATAAACCACTTGCGCGACGATGCGTCCCCAGTTGATCGAATTAACCGTACCGATATGGTATTTTTCCTTGAACACAGCATCGTTCTGCACCGCCTTCACAATATCCTGACAGTCGTCAAACATCCCCTTCACGGCGATATTGTGGATATTCTCATCTTGCAGGCTGTACATCTGCGCACGTTGGAACGCGCTCATCTTGCCGTCGGGCGACAGCATAAATACATTTACGCCCTTTTTACCGCGCAAGGCATATTCCGCAGCCGAACCCGTATCGCCACTGGTTGCGCCCAAGATATTGAGTTCCCTGCCCTTTTTGTTCAACACATATTCAAACGCATTGCCCAAAAACTGCATCGCCATATCCTTGAACGCCAGCGTCGGGCCGTTGGACAAGGCTTGGATTTTGATGCCGTCCGACAAAGTACGCACAGGCGTGATTTCCTTAGTACCGAACGCCGCTTCCGTATAAGTACGGTTCACAATATCGCGCAAATCGTCCGCCGGAATATCCGTAACAAACAGGCTCATTACCTCAAATGCCAGCTCCGGATAGCTCAAACCGCGCCACTTATCCAAAGTCTCGCGGCTGACCTGCGGATAACGCTCCGGCAGCATCAAACCGCCATCGGGCGCAAGCCCCATCAACAAAACCTCGCTAAACGGTTTATGCGCCGTCTCGCCGCGCGTACTGATATATTTCATGATTTCTTCTCTATAAAAACAAAAATATTGCCGATCCAAACAGGAAACCCGCCTGCGTTCCATCCTGCAAGCCGCCCTATCCCGACCTAAATCCACTATAAACTTTCAGACGACCCCGATACACAGAGGTCGTCTGAAAAACATTATCTATACAAACGCTTGAAACAAGCATTGACGGTTTTCACCGTTACCGACGCAATCGCCCGATCGCGCGAAGAAGGATTCAAAACATCCATCAACTCTTGTGCGGACACCTGATTCGGCGCCTCCTCGCTCGCGCAGCCGCAGATTTTGTCTTCCCATTCGCGCTGTTTGTCCGCGCTCATCGTCAGCGCGATCAAGCGCCACTCATTGCGCTTGTTCAACTCCGAACGGCACTGATGATCGACCGCCATTTTCACCACGCTGCCGCCGATACCCGTACCGCCGCCCAAACCGCCGAACGCCGAGTCAGAATCATAAGCGCAACCGCCCAACAACGCCGCTACAGAAGCAACGGCAACAATCTTTTTCATATTCATAGCCATCCTTTGCCGCAAGGTCGTCTGAAACGCCCCGCAAAGTCTTTAAACAAACGCGTATTATACCGTAAGCGGTGTGAGATGGGGGATTGGGGAAAGTCAGGTATAATTTCGATATTTATTTAAAAATGGGGTATTTTTAGACATGAATCATTTTAAGAAAAACAAACAGAAACAACTTAGATCACTATTACTTCTAAAATCTTCAGAAGAGAAGGAAAAAGCAAGATTTATCGATTATTTAGAAATAATTGGTAAATTTTTTGCAGCTTTGGCTGCGTTTGGATTAAT
>CAKARM010000107.1:0-7271 GCA_916720585.1 uncultured Neisseria sp. | reverse complement strand
TTTTTTCATATTTGTTTTTCCGTATCAATCCAATTTCAGATTATTGATGTGTACTTACATAACTGCTTGGCTGAGTAGTGGAAGTATTGGTTTTTACTTCTACTTCACTACCCAGTTTGGGGCCGGTTCCAGTTGTGAATAGGGTAATTTCAACCCTTCGGTTTTTGGCTCTATTTTCCAAAGTATCATTTGGAGCAACAGGATCGGTCGAACCACGTCCCTCTGAACGAATACGAGCTCCGCCATTTTTGATGTAATTCAATAAAATTTCTTTTACTGCATCTGCACGAGCTTGAGAGAGATGCCAGTTAGATGGGAAGTTCAAGCTCTGAATGGGCTGATTGTCAGTATATCCGGTCACTACGATTTGCCCTTCTACACTATCCAAAGCTTGGCTGACTCTTGCCAAAACAGGGTAATATTGGTCTTGAATTTGTGCAGAACCAGACTCAAAGAGACCGTCACCCAAAATAGTGACTGTACTTCTATCTTGAAAGTCTTCTACAGAGACTAGCTTTCTAGCAATTTCATTTTCCAATAAAGGACGTAGTCGGACAGTACTTTGTGTTTCTTGCTGTTTAGCCGTAACAGAAGGGAGTTTGAGATTGTTAACTTTTGTACTGGCAACATCAAAGTCATCACCTAAAGACCATTGCATTGCAAAATAGCCCACCCCCAAGACGACTGCCCCTAAAACACCTACAACCCATAAAGGAATAGAAAGCCTTTGTTTTCGTTGGATAGTATTTGTGATTATTGGATTGTGTTTGAAAAGATCGGCAGTTTGATCCGGTCGTTTACTATGAATTAAGGCGAGCAAATCTCTTTTGATTTTGTCGATTTCGAGTTCGCCGCTATTTAACACTTGATATTTGCCTTTGTAGCCAAACTGCAAACACAAGTACATAAACTCTAATAAATCAATATTCTTATCCGGATCCTGTTTCAAATTTTGAATAATCTCAAAAAAACGTTCCCCGCCCCATGTTTCGTCATAAAAAGATACCAACAGACTGTTTTTTGACCAGGTTTCATCTGCCCAGCCTGCACGAACAGCCAATTCATCTACGAATGTACATAGACAGTATTTTGCAGCTTGGATAGCGTCGTATCTTGCTCCATTTTTTTCAGCATTTTCTTCAAAATTATTGATTAAGAGAGAAAATTTGTTGATCAAACTGTCCGTAGACAATTGACTGGTAGTCTGCTGCATCGCATTGACTAAGATAAAAACCGGTTTGGCCGCCTCAATCAATGGGTTATAAATATTTGTGGTGCTGTGAGCAGCATTATTCTGGTTATCCATAATGAAATTCCAAATTGAACCAAATTAACTTAAAGACTTGATTGCCCAAAATTCAACATCTAAATTCGGAAAATTACCGGCTAAATGGAAGGCCATGCCTGATGAAGTATCAAACATGTCCCACAGCTCGTGCTTTTTGTCCAATTCAAAATAGACATAACCGCTGTGGTATGGCAATTCTCGGGGTGCTACAGACAAAGCATGAACCCTGATTCCAGGCAGATGGTAAGCAACCAATTCTTTTACTTTCTCCACAGTACCTATTTTTACTACGCTCGGAATTTTTTGGCGCAATGCTTCGTTCGGCATATCGGCTTTGATAGCAAGGACAAATGAGGCTTTATCCAATAGGCTTTGATCTGGTGTTTGAGCAACGCGAGTGGCTTCATCACGCATATCCAGCGGAATCCTAATCGCACGTTGTTCAAGAACGATGGATAATGATTTACGCAGATTGAAAAATAATTTGCCAAAGCATGAGGCTAGGTCATTATGCTCATAGACAGGGATATCGCCTACTTTGCGAGAAGGCAGGAAGGTCATTAAATCAGCACATAGTTTAGATAAATTAATGAATAATTGTTCAGGGTGCGTTTGTCGTGCCCCTTCATTTTCATGATGCAAATATGCCAAATAACGATTAATGGTTTGAAGCATCATGAAATCCATAACTTCAACAGAGCCGCCAGTATTAGGATCGTTCACTGCATTGGCCAGACTATTGCTTTTTTGCATCAATAAACCATAAATTTCTGAAATATAAGCTTTCAGGTGTGGTTGTTTTTGGCTTCCGAGGCAAGGCGGGATATATGATTCATCTAAAATAATTTCAAAGTCTGCAGAGCTGGATCGGATAAGCGCAATGGGCAGGGCAGTTTGTCCACTGGTTAAGTCATTTTCTAAAACCAACATCGGATTAAGATCTGCCAGTGTTACTTGGCGACCATCTAATTCAGTATTTGTAGTGTCTGCTAGAGTTTTATTAAAGGCTTTGTAGCGACATGAGTCTGAAGAATCCTGATCTGGGAAATAAATTTCATTATTTACAGAAGAAGGCAGGGTAACGGCAAGGCAGATTTTGGTGTCTTTAATATTTGCAGGGACTTTTAAACTCAAATTTTCAAGCTGTTTTTGAGAGAATAAAAATACAGAACCATCAGGAAAAACACCTTCTGCTTCATTAATACCGATTACCCCCCGTTTGAGGCCGTCTGAATTTAATACCAGCGAAGAGAATCCCCAAAAATGACCCTCTTGAGAAACGGCTAATTGGCGTAGACCGGATTCAAGGTAACGTTCAAATTGTTGGAAATGTTGAGGGGTAATAAAGATACCCTCCGACCAAACTACTTTTGCTTCTATTGCCATGCCTTTTATCCTTAATCTTTTAGTTATTATTTTTCTTCACGGAAAACGCCTTTGCTAAGGTCATTGCCGTATTTACGAGTTTTTCCATTTTCTTTAATTTTTTTATCGTCAGGGTGCCGTTCTTTATATTCTTTCAACAAGTCCTTCATTTCTGACTTTGATAACTGGGTTAATTTATTTTTGCCGACATTTACATAGAAATAATGTTTGCCAAACTGATACCATTTTTTCTTCTGCTTCAATAATACCAATTGCCATTGACTGTTATCCAAATCTCGATAACTTGCGACTACACCTAGATATTTCAGGTGGGAATCCATTTTGATCGGCAATATAGTAACTGTATCAGGATGCAGCATGAATTGGTTTTGCTGGATTAACTTCTCACCTAAATTTTCTTTGGCGTTGTTGGTAAGTTCAAAATAGTTTGATTTTTTGAACTCACCGTCAGAAGACAACTGATATAAATCCAATCTGATGGGAGAAGGTTGGCCAACTATATTAGGATTCGCATCAGGGGAAACTATGATTTGTACATCAATTTTTTCTCCGCTCTCATCAGATTCTTTAGGCGGTTTATGGTCGGAAGCACATGAGCTTACCATTAAAGATATCATTAAGAATGATATATATTTTATTAGTTGTGTATGCATCTTAATTGCCTTCAAGTTCATCAGTATTGATTACGTCTGACAACAAATACTTCAATCAGTCATGCAATATATGACTACTGGAGAAATAAATAGGTTCGTTATAATTAATTAGAAAGACTAAATTTTTTTAATATTTTCTAAAATTATAAAGTATTTTTCTTGCGAGGTTTATATTTATATTGATAAGTAAAGTCATGGTTACTTGCATCAATATTTACACTTAAAACTTGTTTGCCTTGAGTTGCACAAGTAAGCAGTTCACGACTGATTTGCGGTAAAACTGTATTGGTCAGAATCGCATCAATCATGCGGCCACCTGACTCAACTTCTGTGCAGCGCGAAGTAATCAGCTTGAGCACTTCTGGCGTGTAGTGAAGGTCGATACCGTGGTTATCTTTAATTCGGTCTACGATACGACCTAATTGCAATTCCACAATTTTTGAGAGCATATCGTCGGATAACGGATAGTAGGGAATCACTTGCATGCGGCCTAGTAGCGCTGCAGGGAAAGTTTTCAACATAGGAGCACGCAAGGCTTTGTTTAAACCTTCCGGAGTAGGCAGCATTTCAGGGTCATCACACATATCCATAATCAAATCCGTACCCACATTGGTAGTCAGGATAATGATGGTATTTTTGAAATCGATATAACGGCCTTCACCATCTTCCATCCAACCTTTGTCGAATACTTGGAAAAAGATTTCATGCACATCCGGATGTGCTTTTTCTACTTCATCAAGCAAGATGACGCTATAAGGTTTACGTCGCACGGCTTCGGTCAGTACACCGCCTTCACCATAACCGACATAGCCCGGAGGCGCACCTTTTAGGGTGGATACGGTATGAGCTTCCTGATATTCACTCATATTGATGGTAATTACGTTTTGTTCACCGCCGTACAATGTATCGGCCAGAGCCAATGCTGTTTCGGTTTTACCTACGCCTGAAGGGCCTGCCAACATGAAAACACCGATAGGTTTGTTGGGGTTATCTAGATTCGCGCGTGATGTTTGGATACGACGGGCGATTGCATCCAAGCCGTGACGTTGGCCAATGATGCGTTTGTTTAAAGTATCGGCAAGTTGCAAGACCGCTTCAACTTCGTCTTTCATCATTTTTCCGACGGGAATACCTGTCCAGTCAGCTACAACGTCGGCAACGGTACGGCTGTCCACTAAGGGCATAACCAGTGGTTGGATGCCTTGCAGTTTTTTCAGTTTATTAACCAACTCTTTTTGGCGGGTATGCAGCTGCTTGGTTTCTTTCTCAGCTGTTCCTTCTTCCGCTTGCATGATTTGTTCGCGTACTTCTAACAGCTCAGTAACCAAGTCTGCTTCAGATTTCCATCTTTCTTCTAATTTTTTCAGACGACCTTCGACTTCAGTTAATTCTTTGCCGATATTGGTTATCCGTGTTTCAGAATCGAAACTGAGTTTTTTCTCACGTTCCAAATTTGCTTGTTCAAGTTTTAATGCCTCGGATTTCTTCCGCAAAAATTCAATACTGCCGGGAACAGCATGCTGGCTGACAGCAACACGCGCGCAAGCGGTATCAATCAAACCGACAGCTTTATCGGGAAGTTGGCGTGCAGGGATGTAGCGATGGGAAAGTTTTACGGCTGCCTGAATTGCTTCATCGAGAATAATCACGTTATGGTGTTTTTCCAAAGAAGCGTTTAATGCTCTAAGCATGTTGATGGCTTTGTTTTCGTCGGGCTCATCCACTTGCACCACTTGGAAACGGCGGGTCAGGGCAGGGTCTTTCTCAAAGTATTTTTTGTACTCTGCCCATGTTGTCGCGCCGATGGTACGCAGTTTGCCTCGGGCGAGCGCAGGTTTGAGCAGGTTGGCTGCATCGCCCGTACCGGCTGCCCCACCTGCACCAATCAAGGTATGGATTTCGTCGATAAAGAGCACAATGGGGGTCGGGCTGGATTCCACTTCGTCCATAACCGCTCTAAGTCGTGATTCAAATTCTCCGCTGACGCTGGCACCGGCCTTGAGCAAACCGATATCCAACAGAATTAATTGAACGTCTTTCAATCCGGGCGGAACATCTCCGGCCGCCAGACGCAATGCCAATGCTTCGACGACGGCTGTCTTACCGACACCGGCCTCACCTGTCAGAATCGGATTGTTTTGACGGCGGCGCATCAGGATGTCAATCATTTGTCTGATTTCGGTATCGCGACCTGTCAGGGGATCTATTTCGCCATTTTTGGCTTTTTCAGTGAGATTGCTGCCATATTTGGCCAAGGCACTTTCTTTGTGGGTAGCGTTAGGCTCCGAAGATAAGGCATTTTGGGTAACTTCAAGATTTTCTTCAGAGTTTGCAGTAATCGCGATAATATTGTTCGCCAATGTTTCAGGTTTGATTTTGAGGAACTCGGATGAAATATTGGCCAAAATGCTCTGCAAAGTCTTATTTTCAAGCATGGTGTAGAAAATATGAGCAGTACGGATTTTGTCGGTACCGAATTTGAGCGAGCTGTATGTCCAAGTTTGCTCGACAAGGGTTTGGATATGTTCGGAAAAATCGATAACGGCAGTAGAACCGGCAGGAAGTTTTTCAACCGCTGTCAATACATCTTTTCGGACTCTGGATTCGTCTAAATTAAAACTGTTGATCAGGCAGAAGATATCGGTTTTCTCGGTTTGCAGCAGTGAATGAAGCCAGTGAACCAACTCAACGTAGCTGTTTTCACGAAGACGGCAGAAGGTGTAGGCATTTTCCAGAGTTTTATACAAGGTGGTATTCAACTTGCCAAATAATACGCTGCGGCTGATGTTTGACATGATGTGTCCTTAATTAAGTTATTCCAAGTATGTCTAAAAACAGTTTGAAAGAAGCTTTTCTCAACAAAGGGGTCGTCTGAAAAAGCTGTTTAATGGTTGCTGACGATCAAATCTTCGGCATCACGGGAAACATTCCCCAGCCAAGTTGTTAAGCCGAGTTGTGTTTGTCCGCCTAAGTCCATGAGCGGTACTTCTTTTTGCATTAAAACAGGCTGTATATCCCATTCATATTCATCTGCGGCAAACAGCCTTACCCACTCCCGTAGGCGGGCGGTATTGATACCGTCTTTGAAGAATGATCGGTAAGCGGGTAGGGTAAGCGGACCGATGATAATGCGGAATTTGCTTTGAACATCGTAAAGCTTGTCGCCCAGCAGCAGGCCATCTCCCAGCGTATAGTTACCCATGATGCCGATTTGCGTTTTTTCTTCCGCAACCTCAACCCAATACCCAACATTGGTTTGAATGGTAACGGGGACTTTGAAATAACGGTTGAGTAATTGCTGAAGATTGGCTGCCGAACGGCTTTGCTTCATCAGCAGACCGGCAAAATAACGCTTGGCAAATTCGTGGATTAAGCCTTTGTTATGTATGGCCGGTGTATCCAGCCCATTAAAGCTGGCGATATATTTCCCAAAACGGTCTTCAGCATTTTTATCTAAAGAAATAATGCTCTGAGCGTTGGCCCATGCCCGATAGAATAAGACAGCCAGACGGTGTTGCAACATATTGGCAAAACCGGTCCATGTCCTGTCGCCGTGTTGGTGTTGACGCTCATAGGCATATTCGGTCAAATGCAGGGGCAGGGGGCCGGATGGGCCAAACAAACCGAATCCATTGATGGAAATTTCCACATAACGCGGCGATAAGGCAACCGATTGGATGTTGCGGGGAGCAAAAATAAGCGATGGCTCTTGGCGAATCCTTATTTTTTCCATTTTCGGGCTGACGGCTTTGCCCAATAATTTCCCGCCGGTAACAAATTTGATGGACTCAAGCTGGCGCAAGAGTGAAAAATAATCGTATTTATAGGGCTGAGAGGCAACTTTATTTAAAAAGCCCGTCAGTTTTTCATCCCATGTATCGTCCAATGCGTCGCCAAAATCTGTTTGAGCGTTAACCGGACTCATACGATTACCCTCTCTCCAA
>CAKARM010000106.1:0-7278 GCA_916720585.1 uncultured Neisseria sp. | reverse complement strand
CAGACGACCCCAAGGAATCCTTATGAACAAAATGACATTCAAAACGGTATTGAGTACCGTCGCCGCAGCCGTCGCGCTGTCCGCCTGTACCATGATCCCGAAATATGAACAACCGCAGGTCGAAGTTGCCGAAACCTTCAAATACGACACCTTCGACGACGGCATCCGCGCCGCCGACTTGGGCTGGCAGGACTTCTTTGCCGACCCGCGCCTGCACCGCCTTATCGACATCGCGTTGGAACGCAATACCGACCTGCGCACCGCCGCGCTGAACGCCGAAATCTACCGCAAACAATACATGATTGCCCGAAATGACCTGCTGCCGAGCATAAACGCCAGCGGTACCGGTACGCGGACAGGCAGCTTGAGCGGCGGCGTTACCCGCAGCGAATACAGTGTCGGTTTGGGTGTGGCAGCTTATGAGCTTGACCTTTTCGGGCGCGTCCGCAGCAACAGCCAAGCCGCATTGCAAGGTTATTTCAGCGTAGCCGCCAACCGTGATGCCGCCCACCTTGCCCTGATTGCCGCCGTTGCCAAAGCCCATTTCAACGAACTGTACGCCCAAGAATCGATGGCATTGGCGCAGCGCGTCCTCAAAACCCGCGAAGCCACCTACAAACTTTCCCAAATGCGCCACAAAGCAGGCGTGATTTCCGCCGTCGATTTGCGTCAACAGGAAGCCCTGATTGAATCCGCCAAAGCCGATTACGCGAACGCCGTCAAAAACCGCGAACAAGCCCGCAATGCCTTGGCGACCCTGATTAACCAACCCCTGCCGGAAGACCTGCCTGCCGCACTGCCTTTGAGCAAACAGTTCAAAATCACCCGACTGCCTGCCGGCTTGAGTTCCGAAGTCCTGCTGAACCGTCCCGACATCCGCGCCGCAGAACACTCGCTCAAACAAGCCAATGCCAACATCGGCGCAGCGCGCGCCGCCTTCTTCCCCACCATCAGCCTGACTGGATCGGTTGGTACCGCGTCCGGCGAGTTGAGCGGCCTCTTCAAAAGCGGTACGGGCATCTGGTCGTTCGCACCTTCCATTACCCTGCCGATTTTCAACTGGGGTACCAACAAAGCGAATCTCGACGTAGCCAAGCTGCGTAAAGAGGCGCAAATCGTCGCTTACGAAGCTGCCGTCCAAGCCGCCTTCCAAGACGTATCCAACGCCTTGGTCGCACGCGAGCAACTCGACAAGAGCTACGCCGCGCTAAACAAACAAAGCCGCGCTTACAACGACTCCCTGCGCCTTATCAATCTGCGCTACAAACACGGCGTATCCAACGCCCTCGACCTGCTTGACGCAGAACGCAGCAGCTATGGTGCAGAAACCGCGTTGCTTGCCAACCAGCTCACCCGTCTGGAAAACCTCGCCGACCTCTATAAAGCACTCGGCGGCGGTTTGAAACGCGAAACCGTTAGCCAACCTGCCACGCAGCAGTAAGACTGTTTGAAACAAACGGCATCAAAAACGTCGTCTGAAAACCGGATATCAGGTTTCAGACGACGTTTTATATCAGGATTTGATTTTTAGATGTTTAACTGGGGTCGTCTGAAATTGGAGATTTCCATTTCAGACGACCTTTTCAGTCACGGATGGAAGGGTGTTATCAGGGAGGGAGCGGTATTCCGTCAGCAGCTTCTTGCGATTTCCAGTTTGATGGGGGTTGTGTCGTTCTCTATACAAAACAAACACAAAACCCGCTGTTGAGATAGCGGGTTTTGTGTTTTTCGGTTTTGAGTATCTGATATAAATGGGAACGGTATTTCTCGTATATGCGCACTCCGAAGGTAATGAGACAAAAAGAAGAGGGGATAATCTGTCGTTTAATGGCTCGGAGCGGACGGCTTCCGAGTGGTTTTGATTATACGCTAATAAAAATAATTATCAATACAAAATTGATAAGAAATCGTAAATTTAATATAATTAATTGAAAAATAATAAGATTTAATGGTTATTGCTGATGGCGTTGGAAAAAATAGAAGAGGATAAACCGGTATCGGTTTGAAGTATTGCGATAAGAAAGTGAAGCCTATCAGACAAATGGGGTATTAGGGCGGGGCTAGACCGTGCTGTTTTTAGTGGATTAACTTTAAACCAGGACGGCGTTACCTCGCCTTAGCTCAAAGAGAACGATTCTCTAAGGTGCTGAAGCACCAAGTGAATCGGTTCCGTACTATCTGTACTGTCTGCGGCTTCGTCGCCTTGTCCTGATTTAAATTTAATCCACTATAATTAAACGTTGATTGACTATACATGATTGACTTTGAATGATTCAAACTCAAAGGGTCGTCTGAAAACGGATTTCAGACGACCCTTTCGATATGTGGCAAACACGCTTGGAGGATTTGCGCAGATAGGTCTTAAACTTTGTTTTCTTCGGCTTGCTGTGCTTCTTGAGCGGCTTGTTCTACCTTAATCGCTTCCAAGGCGGCGAATTGTTCGGCGACACCTTGTTCGATTTTCGACAGGCTGGCGGATTTTGCTTCGTGGTAGGCTTCTTCTAAGGCATAGCTGAAGCCGACATCGTCTGTGCCGCCGTGGCTTTTGATGACGATGCCGCGCAGGCCGAGCAGGATGGCGCCGTTGAATTTGCGCGGATCCAGTTTGCTTTTCAAGCCTTTCAGGGCGGGGAGGGCGGCGACGGCGGCCATTTTGTTGAACAGGTTGCGTTGGAATTCCTGACGGATGGCTCCGCTCATGAATTTGACCGCGCCTTCGATGGTTTTGAGCATGATGTTGCCGACAAAGCCGTCTGCGACAATCACGTCGGCTTCGCCATATAGGACGCCGTTGCTTTCGATGTTGCCGATGAAATTCAGTTTGCTGCTTTTGAGCAGTTTGAAGGTTTGTTTGACGGTGTCCGTGCCTTTGATGTCTTCGGTGCCGACGTTCAGTAGGCCGATGCGCGGGCTGCCTTTTTGCGGGTAGAGGGCTTGGAAGAGTTCGTTGCCGATGATGGCGAACTGTACGAGCTGCTCAGGCGTGCAGTCGACGTTTGCACCCAAATCGAGGGCGAGGGTCAGGTGTTCGCTGTCGGAGGGCAGGAATTTGGCGATGGCGGGGCGGTCGATGCCGGGAATGGTTTTGAGGACGAAGCGGGCGGTCGCCATGAGCGCGCCGGTGTTGCCGGCGGAGACGGCGGCTTGCGCGGTGCCTTCTTTGACTTGGTTGATGGCAATGCGCATGGAGGAGTCTTTTTTATTTTTCAGGGCAAGCTGAGGGGCTTCGTCCATGCCGACGACTTCGGAGGCGTGGAGTACGGTAATGCGCTCCATCGGCGCGTTGGCTGCGGAGAGGGCTTGGCGGACGGCGGATTCGTCGCCGACCATAATGAGGTGTACGTCTTGCTGCTGTTTCAAAAAGGCAAGGGCACCGGGGACGGTAACTGCGAGACCTGAGTCGCCGCCCATGGCATCTACGGCCAATGTAATCATGTTGTTCTCCGGTTTGTGCTGTGAAGCGGAAGAGGGGCGGTGTCGGCTGCCTCTGTGGGTTTGTTCGGCTTCACAGTCGGTTTCAGACGACCTTTTTGCGATACGCGGTTGTCTGAAAAGGGGTGTATGTGTGGTCGTGGGCTTCGGATTGAAGGGTTGCGTTCCACATTCTAATGCGTTTTATGAAGATGCGCTGAAAAGAGGCAAAATCTCGTTTTGTCGGTGTTCTACGGATTTTGCTTTTGCCGTTTCGGGAGAAGGCGGACTTCTCCGTCGCGGGCTTATTTTTTGCCTTCGGCGGCAAGGTGGTTGTGTTCGTCGATGTCGAGTGCGTCCCAAGGGTAGTTGATCCACCAGTCTTCTACGGTAAGGCCGCTGAAGTAGGGGATGCCTTCAGGGATTTTGCCGACTTTGGCTTTGATTTTTTCGTGCAGGACGGCAACGCCGATGGTGCCGAAATCTTCTTTTTGCAACTCGGTCAGGCAGAATTCCATGGTCACGCGGCTGTCGTCGACTTCATCGACGACGAGTACGTTTTTGCCTTTCAGTACGTCAGGCACGGGGTCGAGCCATTGGACTTTTTTGACTTCTTCCGTTACCTGTCCTTCGTTGTCGCTGTCGTAATAGGCGGTGGTTACGGCGTAAATCGGGATTTCCAGAAAGCAGCGCAGCATACGGGCGGGGATGAAGCCGCCGCCGCCGATGGCGATCATGGCATCGTATTTGACGCCGGAGTTTTGGATTTTTTCCGCCAACGCTTTGATCACGCGGTGGATGTCGTCGTAGGTGTACCAGATTTTCTGTTTCATGGCGATTCCCGATTCAATGGGGTGTATCAGTTTGAACTGCAGGGATTTTGTGCCGCATTTTGAAGCATGGGCAGGCATGAAGCCGGGCAGTTCGGATGTAATGTAAAAAAGCCAGCATTGCATGGCAATATTCTGGCTTTTTCAGTCAGTCGAATAAGATTATTCGCCTTTGGCTTTCACTACTTTACGGCCGCGGTACATACCGTTGGGGGAAATGTGGTGCGGGCGGTGTACTTCGCCGGTTACGCTGTCAACAGACAGAGAAGGCGCGGTCAAAGCGTCGTGAGAGCGGTGCATACCGCGTTTGGAAGGGGATTTTTTGTTTTGTTGAACGGCCATTTCAAGCTCCTAGATAAATAAAACTGTGTCCTGATTAACTGCTTTTCAAACCTGCTAAAACAGCAAAAGGGTTGGGTTTGTCCTGATTGACTTGTTCCAGCGCGGCATTGTCGCAGTTTTCGTGGCGCGGGGAGAAGGGGAGCGACATTAGGATTTGGTCTTCCACCAACCCGCGTACGTCGAGTTCTTTCTCAATCGGCATGCCTTCCAACTCTTCGTCGGTAAGCATTGCTTCATCTAAGTCCTCTTCGTTGGCGAACAAAACAATACGGCTGGTTTCGTCGAGCGTAAACGGCATGGGGCGGATACATCGTTGGCAAATCAGCGGCATATCGGCTTTGACGTTCAAATCGAGAAACAAACGCTGCAGTCGGTCGCGTCCGCCGCTCAGCGTAAACGACACTTTGGTCTGTTTGTCGGCCGGATAATCGTGCGAACGGACTCGTTCGTCCAATTCCTCAAGCAGGAAGCTGCCTTGCAGGGTCTGCTTTTCGGAGGCGAAAACTTCTGGGTCAATCAAATTAGGGTCTGACATAAACGGGGTATGATATAATTTCGACAGTCTAACGTCAATATTTTTAAGCAAAATATGAGTGCAAAACTGCCTTTGATATTGGGTTCGGGTTCGGTGTTCCGCCGCGCGCAGCTCGAACGTTTGGGCATTGATTTTCAAACTGCCGCGCCTGATTTCGACGAAACGCCTGCTGCGGGTGAAAACGCGGCGGATACTGCCTTGCGTTTGGCGGAAGGGAAGGCACGTTCGCTGGCGGCTCGATTTCCTGCCGCGTTGGTGATCGGCGCGGACCAAGTGGCGTGGTGCAATGATCGCCAGTTGGGCAAGCCGATGAACGTCGCAAATGCACAACAAATGCTCAGGGGTTTGAGTGGCAGAAAGATTGAATTTTACAGCGCAATCGTGCTTTTGAATACTGCTTCGGGACGCATTCAGCGTCATGTCGATAACACATCGGTCGTGATGCGCGCGCTGACAGACGGGCAGATTGAGCGTTATTTGGCGCGCGAACCGGATGCGGTTTACTGCGCGGGTGCGGCGAAAAGCGAGGGCTTGGGCGCGGCGTTGCTGGAGCGAATAGACAGCAGCGACCCGAACGCGCTTATCGGTTTGCCCATCTTCAAACTGGTCGAGTTTTTAAAAAACGAAGGCGTAGAAATCATTTAGGTCGTCTGAAAACAGTTGTCTGACGGTTTCAGACGACCTTCCGTATAGGAAACACCATCATGTCCCCGATTCTTTACCTGATTCCCACCCCTTTGGGCGCGCCCGATACACCCTGCCTGCTCCCGCACGAACAGGCGCAGATTACCGGTTTGACCGATTTCGTCGTCGAAGCCGAGAAAACCGCACGCGCCCATTTGAAACATTTGGGCGTTACGACGCCCATCCGCGAGCTGAACCTGCAAACCCTCAATGAACACACCGACTTGAAAACCCTGCCCGAACTTCTGAAACCTTTACAGGAAGGGCGCAGCATGGGCATCCTCAGCGAAGCGGGTTGTCCTGCGGTTGCCGATCCCGGTGCGAATTTAGTGGCATTGGCGCACCGGCACGGCTATGAAGTCCGTCCGCTGATCGGCCCGTCCAGCCTGTTGCTGGCGTTGATGGCGTCAGGGGCGAACGGGCAGAATTTCGCGTTTAAAGGCTATCTGCCGTCCGAGAAAAGCGAGCGTATCGCCGCTTTGAAGAACTTGGAACAGCGTTCGCGCCAGCAAAACGAAACCCAGCTTTTCATCGAAACGCCTTACCGCAACGACGCGTTGCTCGCCGACGCGCTGGAAACGCTGCATCCCGAAACCCGCCTCTGTACCGCAACCGACCTGACTTTGCCGACGCAGGAAATCATCAGCCAAACCGTTGCCGCTTGGCGGAAATTGAAAACGCTGCCGAATTTAAAAAAACGCCCGACGATATTTGTGTTGCACGCGGGTTAGGAAAGCAGGGGCGGGCGGTTGGATGAATTAGAGCCCGCCATACTGAAAAAGGTCGTCTGAAACCTTCTCGATAAGGTTTTCAGACGACCTTTGCTTTATTGGGAAATACTTAAAACCAATGCAACAATCCGACAGCCATCAACACTGCCGTGATACACGCTAAGAGCGCGCAGATTTGCAGGGCTGTCGAGTTGGCTTTGGGGTAGCCCATCAGATTGGGCAGCGGGTTGGACGGCAATATCATGCCGTAGACGAATTGAAGCAGTCCGCCTGCGACCATAGGCAATGTAAATACCGGCAATATCAGGCTGATGGCGGCAAGTACGAGGCTGATTCTGAACATCCATATCGCCGGATAATGTCCCTTTCCTGCATCATTGCAGCGCTTTTCCAGCCAAGTGCTTTGATAGTGCAGCAGACCGTAAAGGGCGATGGCAAAGACATGCACTGCGCCGCCGACCTGCCGGTTGATGCCGCATTGACCCAAGCATGATTGGGTAATCCACAGCAATAGTGCGGACACTGCGCTGATGCCCAGCAAAATGGGCAGGTTTACTGCCGCAAAGCGCGTACGGCTGGCGCGGCGGTTGTCGAAGGGATCGGGCCTTTCGTCATACAGGATGAAGCCGTCGGGTTCTTCGGAGTATGTGTTCATGATGTGGTGTGGTGAGTGATGATTTAGTTGTAATGTATAGTGGATTAAATTTAAATCAGGACAAGGCGACGAAGCCGCAGACAGTACAGA
>CAKARM010000105.1:0-7354 GCA_916720585.1 uncultured Neisseria sp. | reverse complement strand
TCTTTGAGCTAAGGCGAGGCAACGCCGTACTGGTTTAAAGTTAATCCACTATATATCGAGTCCTCCTCGCATTGCCAAAACAGCAAGCCCCGACCTTCACCAAAAAGAAAACCTAATGAAACCATTTATCCGCGCCGCATCCCTACTCTTCCTTGCCGCCGCCTCCGCGCTTGCCTCCGGCAAAGACTTTATCATTTACGACCGCATGGACTACGTCGGCAAACCCGACCTGACCGCCGACAAATTGTCCAAAGTATTCCTGATTTACGAATCCGAGCTGGTGATGCCCGACCCTGCCGGCAAGCGCAAACACGGCGTATTGAACGAAAAACGCATCCGCGAATTGGCGCGCCAATCCTATCGAGAAGGCTACCGCACCATCTCCACCGACATCGAAACCTGGTTTGCCGAAAAAGACGGACAAATCCTCACGCCTCAAGAACTTAAAACCGACTTTGCCCGTATGTACCAGATTTTCAAAGAAGAAAATCCCCGCGCCTATATCAGCAACTACGGCTTGCCCGACGAACACTTACACGCCATCCGCTACTACCAAACTCAGGCGGACAACGAAGCAGTATTGGCAAAATGGCGGCAGTTTAGCAAACGCCGTCAAATGAGCGCAGCCATCAGCGACTACGCCAATCCCGTGTTCTACATCACCACGCCCGATTTGGCGCAATGGGAAAAAGACGTCCAAACCACTGTCGCCGAGATTAGAAAACGTTATCCCGACAAAAAAATCATCGGCTACCTCTGGCCGCAATATTATTCCGCAAGCAACAGCCCGTATTTCAAACAATTTATCGATGCCGAACGCTGGCAGAAAATGCTCGAAATCTGCAGCAAATATATGGACGGCGTGATTATCTGGTCGGACAAACGCGATGAAAACCATCAAATCGTCCGCTGGAACGACCCGCGCATACAGGCAATCATGCGCGCGACCAAATCCTTTATCGCGGCGCACCCTAAAGATATCGCCGTTGAAGCATTGCAGCCGCCGACATCCTCCAAGTCATTGAAAAACAGCAAATTGAAATAAACAGCGCATTTTCCGCCGCCAATTCAATAGCGGAAAAAATGACGGTGATTGGATAAATCCGCCAAGCAAAAAGGTCGTCTGAAACCCAAAATTTAGGTTTCAGACGACCTTTTGCCGTCATGGCAGCTTTGTTTCTTATCAAATCTGATCGGAAGCAGTTGCCGGTTGCGATACGGCAAGAATAAAGACGGCAGAGCCAATCTTTCCACAAGCTTCAAGCAGGCGGGCATCCGCTTTTCATCAAACCTGTTCAACAGAAATCCACCGGCCAAACCTTACCTGAAGATTTCAGCTCGCGCAGGAATGGCAATCGTCAGCAAGCCTTGTTTATTCGAATCCATAATATTCCGTCATGCAGACGGACGGAAGCAGAAAGAGCGTATCGAGTACGCTCTTTTTCATATGGGTAACAAAGAGGGCGATGTCCATGATCTTGTTGCAGTTTATTTCAGATGACCTGTTTCAAAATTTCTTACGGCATTTTTTCATTTTAGTATAAATGCTTTATGAAAGCCTAAAAGCATAAATTAGGAAGTCATCTTTGGCATAGTAATTGCAGGGTAAAGGTCATAGTTCTATATTGTTTGGTAAATAAGTGTTAAGTTTAGAAGTAAGATTATGGATTATCGGAGATTTTTTGAAATGGACGGTAAGTTTAGTTAGTCTTAAACACTATTTCCAAGGATATAGATATGTTCTAAAAATTGTACCTAAGTGACAATTAACGTCAGCCTGATTGGTTTTCAATAATATATAAACAAAATAAACGAATGCCTGTCTCATAAAATCCGCCTGTGCCTGAAGAAGAAGATCCGGCGGCGGGGCAGTGCGGGGAGTACGTCTTGTTTTGACTGTATGTATTTGAATTCAATCTGATATTTTTTAATAAATCCAACCAAGAGAGATTGTTATGAATAAGATTTTCAAAGTTGTATGGAACCGTACCATCGGCTCTTTCGTCGTTACTTCCGAATTGGCGAAGGGACGTGTCAAATCAAGCAGCGAAGGTGCTGAAGGGGATGTGCGCGCCTCAGAGGAAGGTCGTCTGAAAACCTTATTCAGACTGACGGCCTTGAGCGCGGCATTATTGGGATTTTCCGAAGGAGCTTGGGCTGCGATGAATGCAAAACCTGCAACAGGTGGGGCGGTATTTGCTATTGGTGACGGCTCTACTTCAGCAAATGGAACGGGTGCCCTTGCCATTGGTAATAATGCACAAGCTAAAACTAATGGGGCTTTGGCAATCGGTCCAAACTCAACTCATACGACTATTGCGAATAGTAATAATTCCATTGCTATCGGTGTTAATCTTCAGGCAACTGGTCAAAAGGCAATAGGGATTGGTGCGGATACTAATGTTAATGGAACAAGTGCCATTGCGATTGGTAACAATGATTCGGGCAGAATAACAAATCAAGGCGTTAGCGGTGATGGTGCTATCGGTGTGGGTAGCAATTTAACCGTACGTGGTAACAATGCAATTGCTGTGGGTACGGAAGCTCAAGCGAAGGAAATCAGTACGGTCGCTGTTGGTGCAAATACGCAAGCAACGGGGGTAGAAGCTGTTGCTATTGGTAAAGGTGCACAAGCAACCAAAAAAAGTTCGATTGCTATCGGTAAAAATACACAGGCAGCAGAAGAGGCTTCTATTGTTATTGGTAGTGATGATGTTCTATATGGGGAGATTAAAGCAACCTCCAGACAAGGTATTGCCATCGGTACGGGAGCTAAGGCGACAGGCGCAACCCAAGCAGTTGCCATTGGTCCAGATGCTCAGGCGACAGGAGCACAATCAACCTCCATTGGTAACAATACCCGCGCAAAAGGGGATTCGGCTATTGCCATTGGTGGTGATGACTGGAATGAAGCAAAAAAAACTGTAAATGCACAGTACAAGGCATTGACTGGCTCTGATATGGCCGGGGGTTATAAAGGTACGGAAGCGGCTACGGCGGCAGTTGCGGTCGGTGTTAGGGCAGTTGCGAGCGGTTCATTGTCAACAGCTTTTGGTCCGGGAACGACAGCTAGCGGTTTGGGTGCATCAGCATTCGGTGTGGGCGCATCTGCTACTCAGGATAAGTCCGTTGCCATCGGTGCGGGTTCGACTACCACCATCAATGCGGAAAAGATAACTACTGCGACTGTAAATGGTATTACCTATGGTGGTTTCGCGGGTACCAACAACTTGACGCATGGATCACAGGTTTCTTTTGGTTCGGCAGGTTACGAACGTCAACTTAAACATGTCGCCCCAGGTGCAATCACTGCAACTTCCACCGACGCAATTAACGGCAGCCAGCTTTACGCGCTTCATGCAGGTTCGGGCAATATCGCCAAAGCGGTTGCCAATGCATTGGGCGGCGGCGCGGCTGTGGGCATTGATCCTACAAACAATCAAGGTACAGTAACGCTGCCGTCTTATGATGTGTTTAAAGGCAATGCGACACCGAATGCCACAGGCAGCAGTACAACCAAATTCAATACGGCAGCTGCAACCAACGTGGGTAGCGCGCTGACCAATCTCAATACTTACGTCAACCAAGGCTTTGCCGTCAAAGATAATGCAGGCGCGGCGAAGGGCATTGTTACGCCCGGCGAAAGCGTGCAGTTTGCCGACGGCAATGCAACTACCGTTACTGTTGAGACTGAAGCAGATGGTAATACTAAAGTCAAATACGACGTCCAAGTGGACGGAGAAACTGTCAAAATCGAAAACGGCAAACTGACTGCCGCATCGCAAACTCATTTTTATAGTGTAAATAGCACAGATAAAACAAAAGCCAACTACAACAATGACGGCGCGACAGGCGAAAACGCGATTGCTGCTGGCCCTGAAGCCAAAGCGGCTGCAAGTAATGCGGTTGTAATGGGTAATAAGGCAACCGTCGAGGCGGCAGCAGGCTCTGATCCTGATGTTAATGGTGAGACTACGGGTGAAAGTTCAGTCGCCGTTGGTTCTGAAAGTACAGCCAGTGGTAAGAATGCAGTTGCTATCGGTCAACAAGCAAATGCTTATGGCGAAAACACGTTTGCGGGCGGTCAAGATGCTAAAGCCTTGGGTAAATCCAGCATAGCTGTAGGCGAGGGCGCAAAGGCCAACGAAAGAAATACTATTGCTATCGGCTCTGGCAATAATGCGTGGAAAACTGATTCTATCGCGTTGGGACGTGCTGCCAATGCAGACGGCGCAGCTTCTTTGGCGCTTGGTTTGAGCAGCCATACCCGCGAAGCCAATGCCATAGCTTTGGGTAACAACGCCAACGCGGACGATACCAATTCCATCGCTATCGGTACAAACAGCAAAGCTGATCAAGCTGCGGCAATCGCTATCGGTAATAATGTAAAAGCCAAGAAATACAGTTCGGTTGTTATCGGTGAAGATGCGGAATCCAATAATTCACGCTCTGTTGTCATCGGCTATAACGCTTCTGCAACCAATCCGGCAATGTCCGCATCCAATCAAGATACCAATCAAACTGTTGCTATCGGTGCATATGCCAATGCATGGGGCGATCAATCTACTGCCATCGGTAACAATGTAGACGCAAAAGGCAATTCTTCTATTGCCATTGGTGCGGACGACTGGGATACCGTTGCAGTGAAAACTGTAGACGGTGCGGGGGGTAAAACGGTTAAAGAGGTTTATCAAGACTATACCGGCGATGTGATGGTAACCGGCAGTTATACTCATACGACTTCAAGCGAAGCTGCGGTAGCCATTGGTACTAAATCACAGGCAATAGGCGAATTATCCACAGCTTTTGGTACGGGTACGATCGCTGAAGGCGTCGCCTCTGCCGCATTCGGTATGGGCGCGAAAGCCACAAAAGGCAACTCTGTGGCAATCGGTGCGGGCAGTACGACTACAACCAATGCAATTAGTGTCAACGAAGCTACTGTCAACAATCTGAAATACTCAGGTTTTGCAGGCGGCAACAATGTTACCTCTGGCGACCAAGTATCCTTTGGTTCTAAAAACTACGAACGTCAATTGAAAAACGTTGCTCCGGGCGAAATCTCTAGTACTTCTACTGATGCCATCAACGGCAGCCAGCTGTATGCGGTACAAAACGTTTTGGGCAATACTGCCAAAACTGTTAAAAATGTATTGGGCGGCAATGCTGCAGTCGGCGAAGATGGCGGCTTTACAATGAGCAACATCGGCGGTACAGGTCAAAATACCATCGATGCGGCTATCCGTGAGCTGAATACTAATGCGTACAAGCCATTCAAACTGACAACAGCGCAGACTGGTGGTACCAACGGTGTGGCGGAGAATCATACGCTGCAAGACGTTACCAGCGGTTCGACCATTACGTTGGAAGCGGGCAAAAATATCTCCCTGCGTCAAAACGGTGCAACCGTCAGCATCAATACCGTCGATAATCCGGAATTCACGGGCAAAGTTACCGCTAAGGGCGGATTGGATATGAGCGGCAACAAGATTACCAATGTTGCCAAAGGCGATACTGCCGGCGACGCGGTTAATCTGGGTCAGTTGCAAGAAGCAATGGCAAACCTGAGCGTCAGCACGCTGACGACTGTCAACAATGATGCGCCGTTCTCTTACATTGGTGCGGATGGCAGAATTCTGAGACGTGAAGTAACTGTCGCTCCGGGTACGAATGTGAAAACCGTATCGTTCAAACATATTGACGACAACACCGAATACACAGGCGATGTAACCATTGCCGCATTGAACCCGACCGATCCGCAAACCACTACTCCGACCACGGTCGGCAATGTGAAGAACGGTGCTAAAGATAATGATGCGGTCAATGTTTCCCAATTGAACAAAATCGCCGAAGCCATCGGCACTAAAGTGAATCCCGACGGCACGATTACTGCGCCGACTTACAGCGTCATTTCAGGTGACCCTTCGACTGCAAGCGTAGCTAATTACAACACTGTAGGTGGTGCGCTTACCGCTTTGAGCAATGCCGTACGCACGCCGTTGAATTTCGAAGGCGACACAGGTACGAAATTTGACCGTCAACTTGGTAGCACCGTAGCAGTCAAAGGTGGACAAACTGATAAGACTAAGCTATCCGATAATAATATTGGTGTGGTTTCAGACGACCAAAATCACACGTTGAACGTCAAATTGGCAAAAGAATTGACCGGACTGACTTCCGCAGCCTTCAGCGGCGATGTAACCGCTGCCGGTACGACCGTTAACGGCTCCGGCGTAACCATCGGCTCCGGCAGCAACCCAGTGAGCCTGACTGCGGGCGGACTCTCCAACGGCGGCAACAAGGTTACCAACATTGCTGACGGCGTGGCTGATACCGACGCAGCAAGCTTCAAACAAGTTAAAGCTGCGAAAACCGAGGTTCAAGGGGGTACGAATGTTGCCAGCGTAACCAAAACCGATAACCCGACTGACGGTCATACGGTTTACACCGTCAACGCCAAAGGTGCAGCCGTTGCGCTCGACAGTAGTGTAGATGGTTTGAAACTTACGTCGTCTGAAGATACAACCACCAATGTCACTACCTACAAACTGGATTTGTCTGACAAAACCAAAGCCTCTTTGACAAAAGCCGACAGCGCATTGCAAAACATCGGCGTACAAGTCAACGGTACAGATGCTAAAACCTTGACTAAAGACGATTCAACGCTGAACTTCGTTAATGGCACAGGTACGACCGCCGAAAACAAAAACGGCACCGTCGCGTTCAATGTCAATAAATCTACATTGACAGCGAGTACTGGAGGTTTAGTCAGCGCAGATAAAGCAGGCGATGCTTTCGCCACGGCTGCCGATGTTGCACAAGCCATCAATGAGGCTGTTGCCAACAGCGAAAAAACCAGCGTGGTCGAAAAGGGCGACAATACCCATGTTACTGCTGTGGAAGCAGGTAATAAAACGACCTACACCGTCCATGCCGACAATACCACGGTTAGCGTGAAAGATGGCGGTAAATTGAAGTTGGAGTCGTCTGAAAAAGCAAACGCCAACCAAACCAAAACCACCAACTACGAACTTGACCTTACAGACGCCGCCAAGGCTGAGATTCAAAAAGGCGTGGATGCAAAAACAGCCGTCGACACCAAAGGTATTACCTTTAACGGCGATAGCGGCTCTCCCGTAACCAAAAAACTGGATGAAACGCTGGCAATTAAAGGCGACGACAAAAATGTGGTTACCGAAGCGGGTACAGACGGCATTAAAGTCAAACTGAAAGACGACATTACGTTGAACAGTGTAACTGCCGAGACTTTGAAGGCAGGCGACAGCGTACTGACCACTACCGGACTGACCACGCCTAAAGTTACCGCAGGTAACAGCGTATTGACGACCGACGG
>CAKARM010000104.1:0-7360 GCA_916720585.1 uncultured Neisseria sp. | reverse complement strand
TGCCTGAAAACATGAAGCTCAAGCTGCTTGAGCCGTTGCGCGACTTGTTCAAAGACGAAGTGCGCGAACTGGGCGTCGCTTTGGGCTTGCCGCGCGAAATGGTGTACCGCCATCCGTTCCCCGGTCCCGGTTTGGGCGTGCGTATTTTGGGCGAAGTGAAAAAAGAATACGCCGACTTGCTGCGTCAGGCAGACGATATTTTCATCCAAGAATTGCGCAACACCACCGACGAAAACGGCACATCTTGGTACGACCTGACCAGCCAAGCCTTTGCCGTGTTCCTGCCAGTGAAATCCGTCGGCGTAATGGGCGACGGACGCACTTACGACTATGTCGTCGCACTGCGTGCAGTCATCACCAGCGACTTCATGACCGCACACTGGGCAGAACTGCCATACTCACTGCTCGGCCGCGTGTCCAACCGCATCATCAACGAAGTCAAAGGCATCAACCGCGTGGTTTACGATGTAAGCGGCAAACCGCCTGCTACGATCGAGTGGGAATAAAAGTAAAGAGATAAACGCATAAAAAGGTCGTCTGAAATGGTTTCAGACGACCTTTTGGTTTTTATAAAAGAATAATGGAACAATGAGATGGCTGAAGTGCATTTAGACAATATAGTGGATTAACTTTAAAACCAGGACGACGTTACCTCGCCTTGTCCTGATTTAAATTTAATCCACTATATAAGGAGAAAACGCGATGTCGTCCTAATGAATTTCATTTGCCAAAAAATAAAGCGGTCGTTCCAAATACAGAACGACCGCTTGAGTCCAGCATCATTTTAGATTGTCTTCAGCAGTAAACGATTAAGGCTCTGCTGTCTTAATGATTCATTACATGAATATATGGAAGACAAATCATGCGATACCGTTATCCAAAGGTTTATTTTTTCTCTTTTGGCATTTGAGATACCAAGGACAGGTTCACATCCAAGCCTTCGATTTGGAAGTGAGGACGGGCAAACAGACGGACTTTGAAGAAGCCGGGGTTGTCTTCGATATCTTCAACCAAGACTTTGGCTTCACGCAGTGGATGCGTTGCCTGCAACTCGTCGCTTGGATCTGTCATTTCAGTAACCAATGTATTGATCCAAGTGTTCAATTCCAATTCGAGCATACGGCGGTCTTTGGTTGTGCCGATGTTTTCGCGTTGGATCAGCTTGAGATAGTGAGCCAGACGGGAAAGCAGGAAAACGTAAGGCAAGCGGGCATTGATGCGGCTGTTTGCCGTCGCTTCTTTGGTTTCGTAGAGCGCAGGTTTTTGCGCTGAGTTGGCCGAGAAGAAGCAGGCGTAATCGCGGTTTTTATAGAAAGACAGCGGTACGAAGCCCAAATTGGCAAATTCAAATTCGCGGGTTTCGGGAATCAGGACTTCGGTAGGGATTTTTACTTGATTGCCGGTACCCAAATCATACATATGGATAGGCAAGTCTTCGATCAGACCACCGGCTTGTGGTCCGCGGATTTGAACGCACCAGCCGTTGTTGATGAAGCTGCGAACCATGTTGGCAGCGAAGGCAAAGGATGCGTTTGCCCATAAGTAACGATCGTGTTCGGTGCCTTTAACTTGTTCTTCGTAATTGAAGCTGCGTACAGGAACTGTATCGCTACCGTAAGGCAGACGGGCAAGGAAGCGGGGCAGGGTCAAGCCGATATAGCGCGCATCATCGGTTTCGCGGAAGCTTTTCCATTTGATGTATTCGGCACGGTCCATATAGTTCGCCAAGTCCTGAATACCGGCGACTTCTTCCATGCTTTCTTTACCGAAGAAAGATGGGCCGACAGAGCCGATGAATGGCATGTGTGCAGAAGCGGAGACGCGTGAAATATTGCGCAGCAAAGCCATGTCTTGCGGGCTGCGGTCAAATTCGTAGTTGGAGATGACTGCGCCGATAGGTTCGCCGCCCGGGGTGTCGTATTCGTTGCTATAAGTGTGGCGATACAGTCCGCTTTGGACGATTTCGGGTGCGTCTTCAAAGTCTTGAATCAAGTCTTCTTTGGAGACGTCGAGGATTTCGATTTTAACGTTGTGACGGAAGTCTGTACGGTCAACCAAGAATTTCAGACCGCGCCATGCAGATTCGATTTTTTGGAATTCTTCGTTATGGAGGATTTCATCTAATTGGCGGCTGAGTTGTTCGTCAATGCGTGCGATATGGTAGTCCAACAGGCTTTTGTCGAGGCGTTCTACTTTTTGAGATGAGTCTTGAATCATCTTTAAAAATACGCTGACCGCCGCTGCAATGCGTTCATCCGCAGAGGCTTCGGACATTTTTTCGGCGCTTTGGAACTGTTCGATGTCGATGACGGAGTCGACGGCGTTTAAGTTGATTTTTTGGCACAGAGCTTCATAAACACTGGCTGTGTTTTCTTGTTCTATAACGGTTGTTTGGGCTTCTTGGCGTTTTTGCATATTTTAAATCCTTACGGGTGTTTTCAGACGACCTTGTGTTTTATTTGTTAACAGGTGCAATTTTTTCGAGGCGGTCGCGCAGTTCGGCAGACAGATTTTCGTCACGCAAAATGGTTTCCAGTTCGCGACGGAATGCCGAATCGTCCAGCAGGTTGGATTTCAAATCACGGAGCAGGTTGCGCATAGCCAATAAAGCGCGCAGCTCGGGAACATTTTGTGCAATTTGTTCCGGGTGGAAATCCCGCATAGATTTGAAATTCAAATTGATGTTCATCTCGCCGCCGGCAGGGGAGAGGGTGTTTTTTACAGTCAGGTTGGCTTTAGGATTGAAGTCGGACAATACGGAATCAAAGTTGTTTTTGTTGATATTGACTTTTTCTTTTTCGGCAAGATCGCGTTTGTCTTGACCATTGCTGTAATCACCGGTGACTAAAAGTTTGAGCGGAAGCTCGACTTTTTTCTGTGCGCCTCCGGTATGGAGGTCTAGTTTGATATTGATACGTGAAGGTGGAACTTCGTTTTGGAAACTTTTGCTCACGGCTAATCCTATTCTCTGTTATGTGTTGAAGGGAAAATCTTTCGTTTCAAATGAAATATAAATACTAAATTTGGATATATTTCTATCTAAATAGTATAAATGTTAGGTATACTGTTGTCTATTGCATTCAAAATTTATCTGACAAAAGGTATTTAAAAGGTATAAACAGTGAAATTTCATAAACCATTATGGGAAGAGGGTGTCTTGCTCTCTCCTCAGCACTTCCAACAACAAAACGTTTTTAATAGTTACATTTATGCAACAGTAATAAAATTGATGGGTGAATTCAGGTGGGGATGTTTTCGTTGTGAGTTCGACCAGCAGACGCTTGAATTAGGAAAAATTAAATTGAATGAGCTTCAGGCCTGCCTGCCGGACGGAACTCTAATCGACTTGCAGTCGGGCAGTGGCTCTGTTGAAGTTCGTGATATTAATAGCCTGCCTATGAGAGCGCGAAATACAGTGTTGCTGGCTCTCCCGGTTTATCAAGCGCATGTACCGAATTTGGTGGATGAAAACGGGGCTGGAAATACCCCCAGACGGTTTGTGAAAAAGTTCGAGCAAGTTGAGGATTTATTTTCCGCTGAGGAGGCAGAACTTGCCGTTGAGCAATTAAATTTACAAATTCGTTTTGATTTCGAGGATAATGACGATTACATTACATGCCCCATCGGCGTAGTGGAAAAAAACGAGAATGGGGCATTGATTTGGTCTAAAGACTACATCCCTCCATTATTGTCGATTACAGGTTCGGAAGTTTTACTTTCATGTCTGAATAGAATCACTTTGCTGGTGTTGTCCCGTATAGATAACTTATCTGCCCGCCGCCGGGCGCGTAGTGAAAATACGGTCGATTTTTCTGTGTCTGACTCGACCTTGTTCTGGTTCTTGCACGGATTAAATACGATTTATCCTGAATTGAAACATTTGAATGATTACCCGCAGCAACATCCTGAGGAGCTTTATAAACTCTTAGTGCGTCTGCTTGGTATGTTGTACACATTCAGGGTGAGTGAATCAGTTAATGAGATGGAGCCATATGATCATTTTGATCTGTTTGGAACCTTCAACCGTTTGGAGTTGAAAATCCGCAGTCTGTTAGATGAAGTCATTCCATCGCCTGTCATCGAATTGTCGTTAGAACATATAAAATCTACACATTGGCGTGCTCAGATATTTGACAGCAGAATTGATGATAATGCGGAGTTTTATATCTCGGCACATTCTGATTCCGTTGTTTTTGCTGAATTACAGAAGCAATTGCCATTGGTTAGCAAAATTGGTGCGCCTGAAGACGTGGAACGCGTTATCAATACGGCAGTAATGGGAGTGCCTTTGCAGTTGTTGAATCAAACCCCTCCTGGTTTGCCGTTCCGAATGGATAATGTTTACTTCAGATTAGACAAACGGCATGTGGCATTTTCAAGAATGATGCAATCGCAGGTATGTAGTATTTACGTTCCAACATCTATACCCAATTTACATTTAAGCTTATTTGCAGTAGTGAGTATTTAATATGAACCATAATCCATTGATTCGAAGTGAATTAAGAGATACTGCTTTGACCGTATCCGCATTATCGGCAGGTTTTAGCCCCGAGCATGCCTCAACATGGTATGAGTATGGCAAAACTTTGGTAGAGAATTTAAGAAAGAATTTAGCAAGCTCTGGTCGTAGTGCAGAGGAGATTGAAGAGATTTCTTATGCGCAGTGTGCGCTTTTGGATGAGGTTGCACTGCAGAATCTGCAAGGAAGTGATCGAGAAGTGTGGGAAATGAATCCCATGCAAGTACATTTCTTCCAATCATACAATGCAGGCGATGTATTGTGCGACAAAATTGAAAAGCTATGCAAAACAGGCAGTGCCAATTCTTTGATCGCTGAGGCATATTTGAGTGTAATCAATTTGGGCTTCAAGGGACGTTATATTTTAGATGAAATGGCTCTTCAAAATTCACAAAATAGCTTGAAAAAAATGGTTGCCGGGTTGTCTAGCAATGCGGTAACTCAAGATGGGCAAATATTCTATGTCGATCGTAAAAGCATGCCTCTTAAGAGTTTGCTGACGATTAGTCCGATATGGGTATTTATCTGTTGTTCTGTTATTGCAGTAGTAGCTTATTTTGCATTTGGATACTATCTGGATACTTTGGTTGAACAAACTCAAGCATTATAAATTTAGAGTAATTTCATAATGACTTATCAAAAGCTCTCGTCTTTCATTATTTTTATAGTAGTTGAGCTTATACTGTTTTATGTATTGGCAATATATTGGCAAGCTAGTTGGATGCTGAAAGGCGGTATTCTAGCTTTGTCAATTGTTGCTATATTTTGTGCTTGGTTAATCAGGCAGCGTAAGGACAAGGAAAATATCAGTATTGGTTCAGAAGTTTGGCAGCAAATTGCGACAGAATTAAATAATACTGGATTTACTGGACGTTACGTTTTGCGTATGCCTGATTCTGCAGTGAAGATGTCGAATTTAGTCGAGAGGTATGATGACACAGTATATATAAATATTTTTAATCCGGAACATTTATACACTGTAGTTTGGAATCTGCTTCAGAATATAGCCCGTAAACAAATCTCACTCAACATAGAGCTGGTGTTGTCTCCCGCCATAAATGCCGATGTATCTATGGTTATGCGGGGGTGGTTGCGCAATATATTGTTTTTGCAGAAAAAAATGGGTATATCTATACCTGTAAGTTTTGTTATTCGTGCTCCCTTTCTTTTCAAAGAGTCTTCAGATAAAAGAGAGCTATTTTTTGCCTTAAAAACTCAAGGCAGATGGAATGTATTAAATATTAATCAGTTTTTTACTGATTTTAAAGAAAGTCTGTCTATTGAGTTTTTACAGCAAAATAAACAATCAAACGGTTGTCAATATATATGGCTGATCGAGGCACTCAATTGCGTCGAAGAGCAATTGTTGAATCGTACAGACGGGGGGTGGGAATATGTCGATGTACGCAGCTTAAGCGTAGTTGACGATGGAGACTGCCAAGCCAAATCAGTATGGGCAACTTATATTTCTAAGAATACACAAGGGTTAATCCATTCTTTTAATAATTATCAAGGTAATCAATTTCAATATATTCATACCGAATTGTCAGATAAATATACCGTTTATCATAAAAATCATGCTATTGATATACTTTTTAAAGTATTATCTGTTTGTGCATTAGGTTTTTTATCTGCTTCGTTTTTCTCTATGAAAAACAATAGCCGTTTAATAGAACAAATCAGCCGGCATATAGAAAATGTTCGGTCTGAGGCAAATTCAAATGAGCGGCAACAACATTTGGTATTGCTAAAGCAGGATTTGCAATTGCTTGAGAAATACCGTGATGAGGGTGTGCCAGCACATTTAGGATTAGGGTTATATCGTGCGGATTTATATATTCCAAAGTTAAAAGCCTTAATGCCGAAAGATCCTCCACCTCCAAAACCGATAAAACCGGAACCTGTGAAACCTGTAGTTATTACTTTAGACAGCTTGGCTTTGTTTGAAACAGGTCAGTTTGAACTAAAAAATAATGCCAATAAAGCATTGATTGGTGCATTAAAAGCAATCGAGTCACATCCTGATACACGAATTTTAGTTGAAGGACATACTGATAATGTTGGAAATCCTGTTTCTAATCAGCAATTATCAGAAAAGCGTGCTCAATCGGTCAAAGATTGGTTGGTTATCTCTTCTAATGTTCCGGAGAGTCGGTTTGAGGTTAAAGGATTGGGTGATACCAAGCCTATTGCAGATAATCAGACGGAAGAAGGTAAGGCCAAAAACCGTAGGGTTGAGATCATACTGATTCCGGCTGTAAAACAGTAAATTTAATGCAGCACAAGTTGCTTTAAGCCTCACAACTTAAGGCGTTTTCAATAAAACTAAGGAGTAAAAATATGGCAATTCCTGCTTATATGTGGTTGAAAGACGACGGCGGTTCCGTTATTAAAGGTTCTGTTGACGTCAATGGTCGCGAAGACAGCGTTGAAATCGTTGAGTTTCTGCACAATGTCCGTATTCCTACGGATGCCAATACTGGCAAACTGACAGGTACTCGCGTTCACGAACCTATCGTATTGTTCAAAGAATACGATGCTTCTTCACCATACCTGTACAAAGCAGTAACAACTGGTCAAACTTTGAAAGAAGTAGAAATCAAGTGGTACCAAATTGACGCTTCTGGTCAAGAGAAAGAGTATTTCAATACCAAACTGGACAACGTTAAAGTTGTAGCAGTAGGTCCTGTAATGCACAACATCAAAGATCCTGCTCGCGAACGTTACAATCACTTGGAACGCGTTGAATTGCGTTACGAAAAAATCACTTGGACTTATAAAGACGGAAACATCATTCATTCCGACAGCTGGAACGAAAGCCGCGCTTAATCATCCACATAA
>CAKARM010000103.1:0-7517 GCA_916720585.1 uncultured Neisseria sp. | reverse complement strand
TTCCAGTTCGGGGTGGGCTAGGTTTTTGCCAAAGCGGTAGCGCACGTTGCCGTCATGTTGTTGGATATGCACTTGCTTACCGTTGGCGGTTTGGCAATAGAACAAGATGTCGCTATTGGCAGAGGCTACGGCAGAGGTGCTACCGAGCAGGAGCGCGGCGTATACGAGGATTGCGATGGGCATCGGATGTCCTTGGTCTTGGGTTTCAGGTAGCCCGCACTTTATAGAATGGGAAATGCAGGCTGCTTTTCTCATCTTCAATGACTCGTTCGCTTGTGCGGATAATATCTTGATGAGATTACCATTTCTTGGCGACAGGTCGGCACTTCGCACGTTTTTATCATTCATCCATGCGGTTTTCAGACGGCCTCAAAGGCTACCTGAAAACTTCACACAGGTGCTTTCGTGTGCCAATCACTCGCCAACTGCACTTGATGGGCTGCGCCAAGGATTTTGGCTTCGGAGAAGTGGTTGCCGATAAATTGCACGCCGATGGGCAGTCCGCTGCCGCTGAAACCTGCGGGTAGGGTCAGGGCGGGCAAGCCTGCCAGATTGACGGCGATGGTGTAGATGTCGGAAAGGTACATCTGCACGGGGTCGTGGATGTCGCTACCGAGTTTCGGGGCGGCGGTGGGCGCAGTCGGGGCGAGGATGAAATCACATTGTGTGAAGGCCGTCTGAAAATCGTTGGCAACGAGGCGGCGCAGTTTTTGGGCTTTCAGGTAATAGGCATCGTAGTAGCCGTGCGACAACACATAAGTGCCAATCATGATGCGGCGTTTGACTTCGCTGCCGAAACCTCCGGCGCGGGTGTTGCTGTACATCTCTTCCAGGTCGCCAAATTGGGCGGCGCGGTGGCCGTAGCGCACGCCGTCGTAGCGGGAAAGGTTAGTGCTGGCTTCGGCGGAAGCGAGGACGTAGTAAGCGGGAATGGATAGGGCGGTTTGGGGCAGGGAGACTTCGATGGTTTCCGCGCCTTGCGCTTTTAAAAGGTCAATGACGTTTTGCAAAGCAGCCTGCACATCGGCATCCGCGCCTTCGCCGAAATATTCTTTAGGCAGGCCGATTTTTATGCCTTTAAGCGGTTTGTCCAAATCGCGGGTGTAGTCTTCTTTGCTGCGTTCCAAGCTGGTGGAATCGCGCTCGTCAAAGCTCGCCATTGCATTAAGCAAAATCGCGCAGTCTTCGGCGGTTTGCGCCATCGGGCCGGCTTGGTCGAAACTGGAGGCGTAGGCAACCATGCCGAAGCGGGAAACCGTGCCGTAGGTAGGTTTGATGCCGGTGATGCCGCAGTGTGAAGCAGGCTGGCGGATAGAACCGCCGGTGTCTGAACCGAGCGCGGCAGGAGCAAGACGTGCGGCAACAACGGCTGCGGAACCGCCGGACGAACCGCCTGGGACGTGCTCAAGATTCCACGGGTTTTTGGTCGCGCCGTAGAACGAGGTTTCGTTGGTCGAGCCCATGGCAAACTCGTCCATATTGGTACGACCGAGCGTTACCATACCTTCATTAAGCAGGTTTTGTACGACGGTAGCCGTGTAGGGGGAGACAAAGTTGTCCAACATTTTGGAGCTGCACGCGCTGCGCCAGCCTGTTTGGCAGAAAATGTCTTTGTAGGCGATGGGTACGCCGGTAAGCGCGGTGGCGTTGCCTTGAGCGATACAAGCATCGGCGGCACGGGCTTCGGCGAGGGTTTTGTCTTGGTCGAGAGTAATGTAGCCGTTGATTGCCGGGTTCTGCACAGCAATGGCGGCGAGGTATTCGGTTGCCAGTTCGACGGCGGAGATTTGCTTGGATTGCAGCAGTTGGCTGGCTTGTTTGAGGGTGTATTGGGTCATAAGAGTCTTTTAGTTTAAATAAGCGGGATTTTAAAGGGTTTAATGGTGTAGGCTGATTTCAGAGTCGTCTGAAAATATCAACCTATCAATTTTTGGTAAGTATCCGGTTGGTTGAGCTGAGTGGTGGAACGGTAAAGCAGTGATTGTTCGTCATTTTCATCATAATCATCAATATAAAATGCAAACAGCAATATACCGTTTTCGGCGCGGTTGCCGAACAGGCCTTCTTGGTCGCATTGTTGTAGTGCGGCTATCAGGACTTTTTCATATTCGGTGCGTTTTTGCTGATAGGTGTCGTCATCCTCACCTAGATTTTCTATGCTGCGGTATGCAACTTGGTAGAGCTCGCTTTGGTTTTCCAGCCAGTTATCTGAAGCATTCTGGATTTCGGTTTTGCCTTCATAAAGTGTGCATCTGCCATCCCAAATCGCTTGCAGGATGGTGCAGTTTTTGTATTTTTTCCTGTGCTTGGCAGCAAAGGCTTCTAAATCCTGATGGGTAATCGCAGCGTTGCCTGCGGCAAAAAAGTCGTCCACCACATAGAAATAATACGCAGCAACTTCTTTGCCTGCCTGTTCAACCTGTTGCTTGATATGGTTGAAACATTGGTGGATGTGGCTAACGGCAACTGTGTGCAGGTGTTGTTGCTCGATGGACATGAGGTTCCTTTGCTTCGTACTTTTTGTCTATTCTATTCGTATGCGAAACAGAACTGTTTTGTAACCGTACTTGTTCTTTCAGACGACCTTCTCTTGGAAGGATTACTTTTTATCGGGCAAAATATTGGCATCTGACAATGTTTGATTTAAATGTTCAAATGCAGCCTGCCATGGGTTGCCAATATATGAAGAGTAGCCGTCGTCGTAGGTATTTGCCGTTATTTCCACGAGAAAAAGGACTGTATTCAACAAAGCACGTTGTTGAGCAGCGTTGAGCAGCAGTTCATCTGTGTAATAGCTGTTCTCCAATGCGTAAGCCAATGTATCGGCAACCATACCGTCAGGGTCTTGTAATGCCCAAAGCAAGTAATATGGTAGGGCGAAATGCCTGCCTATACTATCCATAAATGTGATGGCAGAACAAGGATTAAAACGTGGGATTTCTCCTACGCGGTGTCCTTGAAAAAGGATATTTTCCCAATAATCCCGTTCATCTTCAGCGCGATAGCGGCAACGTTCCGGATTATTGGTATCCATCCAGTCATCCACGCAGTCGGCTTCCAATATTCCGATTCCGTTCTTTAGTTGGGTATCGGCAAATGCGTGACAGACTTGCTCGGCGATTTCTTCGTATGCTTTATTCCACTGTTGAGCATATTCACGCAGGTAGCCCAGTATCTTGATGAGTCGCTTGGGAGACATTGTGTATACAGGCACGGCACGCTGATGTTTCATAGTTAGGTCGTCTGAAAATGGTTCACCTGTGCAACAGCAAAACGTTGCAAGTCATCTGCCATTTGTTGATTGATCTCAGACAAAGTACCAGCAAAACACCAACCGCGTAGTTGTGCCAATATGTCAAGCCTCTGCATGGCAAGTAGGGCAAGTTGCTGCAATTCAGGTTTCAGACGACCTGTAATTTTAATGCTGTCGAATGTAGCAGCAATAATCACTCTATCGGATTGGTAAACTTCAGTTTCCTGTTGTTTACACAGTTCTTCAATGCTTTTGGCAGTTTGGTCTGCTTGAGGCGGCAGGTAATCCATACCCCAATATTCACAAATCAATTTCTGAGGGAAAGCCAATATATCCAGATCGGTATTTTTGCGGAAGGCTTGTGCAAGCTCATACAACGCATCACTGCCTTCATCACTGCCAAACGGAGCCTCTTCGTCACCGCAGTCATAATAGAAATCATCGGTTAAGTATCGGACGAAGTGTGGATGCGAGGTTTTGCGATGTGGACCGAAATCTTCATCGTCAAAATAAAAGCGGTCGATGAAATTAAAATCAGGAGCAGGTTTGTAGCCTTTTTTGGTCTTTTGCGTAATGAGCTTATCAGCAGCTTTTTGACACTCGATTTCATCGTCGTATTCGGTAATTTGGTAACGTCCGGTTGCACCAAGTTTGCCGAAATTGACCATGATGTCGCTACCATCGGAATTGATAATCCAAAATTTCTGGGACTTGTCGTCAGTATAAATGAAGGCTTGTTTCACAGAAATTCCTTTTCAGGTCGTCTGAAGCTGCAAATATTTAAACCAGGTAAAATAACTTACATTTTTATTTTACGCGGCTGCAAACGGTTTCCACCATTTTGTCACTGTGCATTGTTTCGCTGGAATCTTCCTTTTTCAGCTGCTCAATGGCTTCTTGCGGCATTTTGTCGGGACTATTGTAGTTGTGAACGTCGATACGCTCTTCAAGTTGTCCGTTTTTGTCAAACAGGGCAATCGCGCTCATAACAGATTGTTTGGGTTCTTGGCAATGTACCCAATCTAAAATTAGCATATGGGCATGTTTGCCTGAACCTGCAGATTGATGCCGTGTAATGGTTGAATACCAACTATTACCGAGATTTTTGATACTGTTCGGATAGAGTGATGCACTGTATTTCCCATCAGGTGTTTCGTAGTCATACAAATGCACGACTTGCTCGGAATGAACAACAGGCAATACAGAGGATTTAGGGTTGTTGTCATCCTTAGGCATAGCGTAGGCGTTAACCGTGAGTACGCCAAGTAATAATGTGGTCAAAAATTTATTCATTGTCGGTTTTCCTAAAGGATAAATTCCATCTATTCTTCAATTACCTGAGGCACAATATACAGGCGGTTGCGCACTTCCGGCGCGACGGCTTGATATTCAGCGGCATGGTCGGTTTCGGTAACTTTATCTTCGCGCAGGCGCAGGGCGGCTTCGTGGGGGTGTGCCATCGGCTCGATACCGTCTGTATTCACGCTTTGCATTTTTTCGACCATGGCGAAAATGTCGTTCAATTCTGAGAGGGTTTTGCCTTTTTCTTCCTCGGTCAGCGAAAGGCGTGAGAGTTTGGCGATTTTTTCCACATCGGTTAAGCTTAAAGCCATAAAAAATCCTTGTCTGATAGCAAACGCCCCTTTATTGGGGTATCATTGCGTTCTTCTTCGATGAAACGAGGAATTATAACCGAAAACTACTCAAACGGCGTGTGATTTCGCCATGCGTTTCATGCGGGGAGTGGGGAGGTCGTCTGAAAAGGCGTTGTTTCCATGTTTTTAATATTTTGAATAACAATTAAATAAAATCGGTGCTGGGCCGATATTCAGGTATTTTATGTTTCGTTTTTTATCCCGTTTTTTCTCAAACGATATCGCCATTGACTTGGGTACGGCGAACACGTTGATTTATGTGCGTGGTAAAGGCATTGTTTTGGACGAGCCGTCTGTGGTGGCGGTTCAATTGGGTACGGGCGGTAAAAGCAAAATTGTCGCCGTGGGTACGGAAGCCAAGAAAATGCAGGGGCGCGCGCCGCGCAATATTGAAATCGTCCGTCCTATGCGGGACGGGGTGATTGCTGATTTTACGATTGCCGAACGTATGCTGGGTATGTTGATTAAAAAAGCAATACAAGGTAATTCGGTTGTGCCGCCGCGCGTAGTGATCTGTGTGCCGGGCGGGGCGACTCAGGTGGAACGCAAGGCGATTTTGGATTCCGCGTTCGCCGCAGGTGCATCTTCCGTACATTTGATTGAGGAGCCTATGGCGGCTGCTTTGGGTGCGGGTTTGCCGATTGAAGATACTGCCGGTTCGATGGTGGTGGATATCGGCGGCGGCACAACGGAAATCGGCATTTTGTCGTTGGGCGGTATGGCTTATTCCGCCTCCGTCCGTGCGGCAGGCGATGAGTTTGATAAGAGCATCGTGCATTATCTGCGCCGTCATCGCGGTGTGTTGATTGGTGAAGCGACGGCTGAGGAATTGAAGAAAACAATCGGTTCCGCCTCTGGCTTTCCAACTGAAACTGCCATGCGGATTAAAGGTCGCGATTTGGCGGAAGGTACGCCCAAGTCGCTTGCTATTACTTCGGAAGAAGTGCGCGAGGCTTTGAGCGAAACGGTTAATCAGATTATCCGCGCCGTGCGCCTTGCTTTGGAACAGGCTCCGCCTGAGTTGGCTGGCGATATTGCCGACAGGGGAATTATGTTGACAGGCGGCGGCGCACTGTTGCACGGTATGGATACAGTTTTGGCGGATGCGACGGGGCTGCCTGTCGGTATTGCCGACCAGCCTTTGAACTGTGTGGCTTATGGTGCAGGCAAAGCCTTGGACTATATCGGCAAATGGAATGCCGTCTTTGTGGATAATCCGTAAGGCAGGCTGAAATGGAACATTCTTCTTTACGGTTTGACGAGGCAAAGGGCCAAAAGCTGTTGCCTCGTTTTATTGCGTATCTTTTACTGGGTGCAGGCATTATGGTGGCGGATGGTCGTTTCGACCTGATGCAACCCGTGCGCACGGCTGCAGCGGAGATTCTTTATCCGGTGCAGTGGCTGGCAAACCAGCCGGTACGTCTGTATCAATATATTTCCAACCAATCTCAATCACAAACCGAGCTGTTGGAACAAAACCGTCTCCTTTTGGAGGAAAACGGTCGTCTGAAAATCCAGCTTCAACGTGACAAGGTTAACTTGAGCGAATTGCAGGAGCTGAAAAAGCTATACGGCTTGCAACAAAAAGGCATCAGCAGTGTCATCGGCGCTGAAGTATTGTCCAGTGGCAAAGACCCGTTGTCCGAGCGTTTGATTATCAATAAAGGCATTGGCGAAGGGGTAATGGCAGGCGATGCCGTTATCGACCAAAACGGCTTAATCGGACGAATTACCTTAGTTCACGCAAACAGCGCGGAAGTCGAGCTGATGGCGGCTGCGCAAAGTATCGTCCCTGTTGCCGTTGAGCGGACGGGCGAACGCAATCTCGCCTACGGCAACGGCGTGGGTTTGGATTTGCGCTATTTTCCGACAGGATCGGATTTGAAGCCGCAGGATGTTTTGATTACCTCCGGTTTGGACGGCATTTATCCGGCAGGCATTCCCGTAGCGCGCGTGGATAAAGTCGTCCGCGCGTCCGGTACGCCTTATTACGACACAGAACTGACCCCGTTTGCCGCCTTGCGCCGCAGCCGCTTTGTTTTGGTTCTGTCTTCTTCCCATTCTTCCCAATAATTCATTCATGAACGATTTTGACGATTCCTACCGTGCCATGCCTGTCGGCGTGATTGCGGCAAGTTTTGCCGTAACCATGCTTGTCGATTTCATGCCTTTTCCCTTTGATGTGTTTTTTTGGCTGCCCGAACTGACTGCGCTGATGCTGCTTTATTGGTCTATGCACCATCCCCAACGCGTCGGCATGGGCATTGCGTTTTTACTCGGCTTGATAGTAGATGCTGCAACGGCAGCAACTTTGGGGCTGCACGCATTATCTTATACGGTCATGGTGTATTTCGTCTTAAACACACGCCGTCAAATCATGCTCTACGGCCACATCATGCAGATCGGGGCGGTATTGGCAGCATTGTTCTGCCATCAGGCAGTCTTGGTGGCGGCGCGCCTGTTCCTCAACAACCAAATCATCACTTGGCAAAGTTTCATCGCGCCTTTGGCAGGCGCGCTGCTTTGGCCTTTCTTGAGCCAGTTGATGCTGGTGTCGAACACCTGCACGGCATCCGCCACTACCGCCCCAACGTTGACAACGAAGCCAT